>NZ_JAGTJY010000489.1:0-508 GCF_018195695.1 Achromobacter sp. Marseille-Q0513
GCGCCCGGCTGCCGGCGGCCAGTGTCAGGTCCTGCCCGGCCTGGAGCGCCAGCGCACCCTGGGCCGTCGCGGCCACGCCTTGCAGGGTCAAGGCTCCGCCCGCGTCCACCTGCAAGCCGGTGTTGCCGCGCAGCTCACCCGCCAGCGTCACGTCGCCGTCCGCGCGCAGAGCGGTGGCATTGGCCGATTCGACGCGGCCGGTGGCCGCGATCTGCGCATCGCCCTTCGCCGACAGATCCAGCTTGCCATCAACGCTGATCTTGCCTTGCACCGTCAGGTCGCCTTGGGCGGCCAGGGTCGCGTCAGCGGTGGACACCAGCGTGCCGTCCTGGTGCAGGTCTCGGCCGGCCGTTGCGCCCACCCCCTTGCCTTGCAGCCGGCTGCTGGCGCCCAGCGCCAAGTCCTGGCCCGCCTCCAGGCGCAAGCGATCACCGAAGGCGAGCGCCATGCCGACCTGCGACAGATCCTGGCCCGCGCCCAGGGTCATGGCGCCGTCGGTTTGCAGATG
>NZ_JAGTJY010000048.1:0-34519 GCF_018195695.1 Achromobacter sp. Marseille-Q0513
CCGCCGGCCGCCAGCCCTCCGGGGGCTATCGCCTGTACTCCCCGAGCCGCCGCAAATCCCCGGCGCTGGCCCTGTTGGTGGAAGCATTGCGCTACGCGCCTTGATGCGCCGCACGAGGGACGCCGCCTGTTTGGGCTACTATCCCCGTGCCCGTTTTTGCCGTACCGGCTTTTTGCTTTTCATGAGATCCGCTGTCATGTCCCGCCTGCTCGCGCGCCTCGCCTGCGTCGCCGTCCTGTCCGTTCCCGCCCTGTCCGCCCATGCCGAAATCGTGATCGGGGTGGATGTGTCCACCACCGGCGCCGCCGCGGCCATCGGTATCCAGACCAACAACGCGGTCCGGCTGTGGCCGGCCACGCTGGGCGGACAGCCCGCCCGCTACGTGGTGCTGGACGACGGCACCGATGTCAGCCGCGCCGTGAAGAACATGCGCAAGCTGACCTCGGAGGACAAGGTCGACGCCATCGTCGGCCCCAACATCACGGCCGCCGCGCTGGCCGGCCTGGATGTGCTGGCCGAGACCGGCACGCCGATGATCGCGCTGGCGGCCTCCAGCGTGATTGTCGAGCCGCTGTCCGATCCCAAGCGCGCCTGGGCCTTCAAGATGCCGCAGAATGACTCGCTGATGGCCACCGCCCTGGTCCAGGACATGAAGAAGAAGGGCCTGAAGAACGTGGCCTTCATCGGCTTCGCCGATTCCTATGGCGACAGCTGGTGGAAGGAATTCAGCGCCGCCGCCGGCGCCGACCTGAAGATCGTGGCGCAGGAACGCTTCCAGCGCACCGACGCGTCGGTGATGGGCCAGGTGCTCAAGCTCATCGCCGCCAAGCCCGACGCGGTGCTGATCGCCGGCGCTGGCACGCCCTCGGCCCTGCCGCAGAAGACGCTGCTCGAGCGCGGCTACGGCGGCGTCATCTACCAGACGCACGGCATCGGCACGCTGGAATTCCTGCAGGTCGGCGGCAAGGACGTGGAAGGCACGCTGTTTCCCACCGGCCCCGGCGTGGTGGCGCGCGAATTGCCGGATTCCAATCCGGTCAAGCAGGTGGCGGTCGCGTTCGCGGACAAGTACGAAGCCCAGTACGGCGCCCACACGCTGACCCAGTTCGCCGGCGACGCCTATGGCGCATGGATGCTGCTGGATTCGGCCGTGGCCCGCGCCCTGAAGGGCGGCGCCAAGCCCGGCACGCCGGAATTCCGCAAGGCGCTGCGCGACGCGTTGGAGTCGACCCGCGACCTGGCCGTGCCCAATGGCGTGTTCAATATTTCCAAGGACGATCACCAGGGCTTCGACGAGCGCGCTCGCGTGATGGGCGTGGTCAAGAACGGCCGTTTCTCCTACGCCGGGCAATAAGGACACGTCTTGTAGCGATCCCTCGCATTCCCCGCCGCCGCCCAGGGCGGCGGCTTCCGCAAGCAGGCCTCGGCCTGCTTTTTTCATGTTCATATGATTAGTAGTGAAATCATTTATTGACGTATGATTTCTAGCGAAGATATTGCGACATGGGAGAAAACAATGAACCAGACCACTCTGCCGCGCGCTTCCTACCGCCACGCCTTGCTGGCGGGCGTGCTGCTGGCCCTGGGCGCAGCCGGGCTGGCAGGTTGCTCGGACTCCGGTTCCGACAGCCAGGCCGGCTCAGCGGGCGCCAAGGGAACCGCCAGTACGCTGGAGGCGGCCAAGGCGGCCGGCAAGATCCGTATCGGCTACGCCAACGAGGCGCCATTCGCCTACATGGACAGCCAGCGCGCCGAGGTGACGGGCGAGTCCGTCGAAATCGCACGGGTCGTGCTCAAGCGCATGGGCATCAACCAGGTCGAGGGCGTGCTGACCGAGTTCGGCTCGTTGATTCCCGGCCTGCAGGCCAGGCGCTTCGATATCATCGCCGCGGGCATGTACATCACGCCCGAGCGCTGCGGCCAAGCTGCGTTTTCCAATCCCACCTATGGCGTGGGCCAGGCCATGCTGGTCAAGCAGGGCAATCCCAAGAACCTGCACAGCTACGAGGACGCGGCCAAGAACCCCGACGCCAGGCTGGGCGTGGTGGTGGGCGCGATCGAATCGGACTACGCCGCCAGCCTCAAGGTGCCGCCCGACCGCACCGTCGTGTTTCCCGACGCGGTGAGCGCGCTGGCCGGCGTGCAGGCCGGGCGCGCCGATGCCTATGCCGCCACCGCGCTGACCGTGAACGACCTGATGGGCAAGGCCGGCAAGGACAGCGGCCTGGAAAAGGCCGAGCCCTTCACCGATCCGGTGATCGACGGCAAGGGCGTGCGCGGCTACGGCGCCTATGCCTTCCGCAAGGAAGACCAGGCCTTCGTCGACGCGTTCAATGCCGAGCTGGCCAAGTTCCTGGGCACCGAGGAACACAGGAAACTGGTCGCGCCCTTCGGCTTCACGGCCGAGGAACTGCCCAAGGGCATGACGGCGGCCAAGCTGTGCGCGGGCCGGTGAGGACGGCGCCATGACGAGCTGGATCGAGACCCTGGGCGAGCTGGCGCCGCCGCTGCTGGACGGGCTGGGCGTGACGCTGCAGGTCATGGCGGGCGCCGCCGCGCTGGCCGTGCCGCTGGCCGTGGCCGCGGGCGTCGGCCGCCTGTCGACGCGGCGTCCGTTGCGCTGGCTGGCTTCCGTCTACGTCGAGGTATTCCGCGGCACCTCCGCGCTGGTGCAGCTGTTCTGGTTCTACTTCGTGCTGCCGCTGTTCGGCCTGCAATTGCCCGCCATGCTGGTCGGCATCGTGGTGCTGGGCCTGAACGCCGGCGCCTATGGCGCCGAGGTGGTGCGCGGCGCGATCCGGGCCGTGCCGCCGGGCCAGCGCGAGGCGGGCGTGGCGCTGAACTTCACGCGCGGGCAGATCCTGCGGCGGCTGATCTTGCCGCAGGCCGTGCCCGCCATGCTGCCGCCGGCCGGCAATCTGCTGATCGAACTGCTCAAGAACACCGCGCTGGTGTCGCTGGTGACCATCACGGACCTGACCTTCCGAGGCCAGCTGCTGCGCAGCGAGACCTTGCGCACCACCGAGATCTTCAGCCTGATGCTGCTGATGTACTTCGCCGTGGCCTTGCTGATCACCGCGGGCGTGCGCCTGCTTGAACGGAGGATGCGCATCCGATGACGCCGATATTCGACTGGTCATACGCGCTCGAAATCCTGTCCGCGCTGGGCGCAGCCCTGATCGTCACGATCCAGGCCACCGTGCTGGGCATGCTGGTCGCCGTCACGCTCGGACTGGCGCTGGCGCTGCTGCGGCGTGCACGGTTGCGGCTGGTGTCCTGGCCGGCGGCCTTCGTGATCGAGTTCGTGCGCAGCACGCCGCTGCTGGTGCAGATGTACTTCCTGTTCTATGTCCTGCCGCTGACCGGCCTGCGCATGTCGCCGCTGGCTACCGGGGTGCTGGCGCTGGGCCTGCACTACGCCGCCTATTGCGCCGAGGTATACCGCGCCGGCATCGAAGCCGTGCCCAAGGGGCAGACCGAGGCCGCCATCGCCCTGAACCTGCCGCGCTGGCGCACGGCGGTGGACGTGGTGCTGCCGCAGGCGATTCCGCCGGTGGTGCCGGCGTTGGGCAACTATCTGGTCGCCATGTTCAAGGACACGCCCTTGCTGTCGGCCATCACGGTGGTGGAGCTGTTGCAGCAGAGCAAGATGCTCGGCTCGGCCACGTTCCGCTACACCGAGCCCCTGACCCTGGTGGGCGCGCTGTTCCTGGCGCTTAGCCTGCTGGCGGCCTGGGGCGTGCGCGGGCTGGAAACTCGCCTGCAACGTTATGGAGGAAAACGATGAGCGCCAGTGTGAACATTCGCGGCCTGCGCAAGCGCTACGGCGACCTGGAGGTGCTCAAGGGCATCGACTTGGAGATCCCGTCGGGTCAGACCGTAGCCGTGATCGGCCCGTCCGGCTCGGGTAAGTCGACGCTGCTGCGCGTGCTGATGACGCTGGAACGGCCCAGCGGCGGCGAGATCGAGATAGACGGCGTGCCCATGTGGACGGACGCCGGCGGCAAGCCGGCGGGGCTGCATTCGTCCCACTTGCGCCGGGTGCGCGGCAAGATCGGCATGGTGTTCCAGCACTTCAACCTGTTTCCCCACATGACCGCGCTGGGCAATGCCATGGAGGCGCCGCTGCGGGTGCAGGGCCTGAGTCGCGAGCTGGCGCGCGAGCGCGGCGTGGAATACCTGGAGATGGTGGGGTTGGGCGACAAGCTGGACACCTATCCGGCGCAGCTGTCCGGCGGCCAGAAGCAGCGCGTGGGCATTGCGCGGGCCTTGGCCATGTGTCCGGAGATCATGCTGTTCGACGAGGTGACGTCGGCGCTGGATCCCGAGCTGGTGGGCGGCATTCTGCAGATCCTGCGCGACCTGTCCGCGCGCCGCAGCATGACCATGATCATCGTCACCCACCAGATGAAGTTCGCCGAGCGCAGCTCGGACCGCACGCTGTTCTTCGACGAGGGCAATATCGTCGAGGACGCGGAGTCCGCCACGCTGTTCAGCCAGCCCCGGCAGGCGCGCACGCGGCAGTTCCTGGACAGCGTGATCGAAGGGCAGTGAACGGAGGCGGGGAACCGGAAGGCGGGGGCAGGCATGTCGCGCGCGTCTGGCGGCGGGCACGGAGCGCCGTGTCGTGTGCGCCGGGCGCGGGGCCGCGCGGCGGGATTTGACCCTGTCGCGGCCTCGGGGATCGGCCCGGCTGCGGCGCGCCGGCGCTATGCTGTGCGCTCCATTGCCCGGAGACGCTTGCGCATGAGCCAATTGTTCACCCCCACCCAGGCCGGTCCCCTGCGACTGGCCAACCGCATCGTGATCGCGCCCATGTGCGAATACTCGGCCGACGCGGGCTGTGCCACCGACTGGCACATGATCCATCTGGGCCATCTGGCCTTGTCCGGCGCCGCGCTGCTGTTCGTCGAGGCGACGGCGGTGGAGCCCGATGGCCGCATCACGCCCGGCGATCTGGGCTTGTGGTCCGATGAAACCGAGGCCGCGCTGGGCCGCGTGGTGACGGCCATGCGCCGTTATTCGCCGATCAAGCTGGGCATCCAGCTCGGCCACGCCGGACGCAAGGCGTCCAGCCACGCGCCCTGGGACGGCGGGCAGCTGGTGCCGTCCACCGAAGGCGGCTGGCAGGGCTGGGCGCCCTCGGCGCTGCCGCACAATGAATCCGAGCCGGCGCCGCAGGCGCTGGACGCCGCCGGCCTGGCCCGCGTGCGCGATGCGTTCGTGGACAGCGCCCGGCGCGCGCTGCGGCTGGGTTTCGACGCCATCGAGTTGCACGCCGCGCATGGCTACCTGATGCACCAGTTCCTGTCGCCGCTGGCGAACCGGCGCGACGACGCCTATGGGGGTTCGCTGGAAAACCGCATGCGCTTCCCGTTGGAGGTATTCCAGGCGCTGCGCGACGTGGTGCCGGCATCCGTCGCGCTGGGCGTGCGCGTGTCCGCCACGGACTGGGTGGAGGGCGGCTGGGACCTGGAGCAGACCACGGTCTTCGCCGAGGCGCTGAAGGCGCGCGGCTGCGACTTCATCGACGTGTCCAGCGGGGGCGTGTCGCCTCAGCAGAAGATCCCGGTCGCGCCGAACTATCAGGTGCCTTTCGCCGCTGAGATCAAGCGCCGCGTCGGCATGCCCACGATCGCGGTGGGACTGATCACCGAGGCCGCCCAGGCCGAGGAAATCGTGGCCAGCGGGCAGGCCGACATGGTGGCGCTGGCGCGCGGCATGCTGTACGACCCGCGCTGGCCCTGGCACGCGGCCGCGCAGCTGGGCGGACAGGTCGACGCGCCGCGCCAGTACTGGCGTTCGCAGCCGCGCGAGCACAAGGCGCTGTTCGGGGAAACGCGCTTCGGCCAGCGCTGACGCGGATTCGGCACGCAAGCAAAAGCGCCGCTGGCAAGGCGGCGCTTCTTTTATCTGGAACCGCCGCTGCGGGCCAGGAACTACAGCTTGGCGTAGGCCTGTTCCAGCTGGGCCTGCAACTGGTCGGCGAAATCGGCCTGCGCCGGGTCCAGCGCGGACATCAGCCGGGCCAGCACCACGTTGTCTTCCTCGCCATTCCAGATCTTGATGTAGGTGCCTTCCTTGTAGCCGTGCCGCTGGCGGAAGATGTTCAGCACGTTCTTGGACACGTACTGGGTGTAGGCGTCGTTCCAGCCCATCTCGCAGGCGGTCATGGTGCGTTCCAGGACCTTGAAGCTGGCGCGGCCGCACACGGCCAATCCGCCGATCAGTTCCAGCAGCTCGGGCACGCTCAGCGCGGCCAACTCACGGGTGGCGCCGTCCAGCGTGACGGTGCCGGGGCCGGCCAGGTCGCGCATCAGCTCGGCCGCGGCGCCTTCGATCGACGCGCCTGCCTGGACGATGGTGTGCGACAGGTAGAAGTGCAGGATGTCGACCAGTTCCATCTGCACCTGGGGCAGGTCGATGGTCTGCTTCTTCCACCATTTCCAGCCATGGTGTTCCAGCGCCTCGGCTGATTCCACGAACGCGGCGCGCAGGAAGCGCGAACCGCTGGTCACCCAGGCGGGATTGATCATGCTGTTCAGGTGATCCTGCAGTTTCAGCATCGTGGCCGCTTGGGCCGGGTTCAATCCGACGGGTGTGTTCACTTTCGCTCCGTATATTTGACGCGGGAATACCTGCGCGGATCGCGCGCAGGGCGCAGATGTTAGCACCCCGTGGCGCTGCGCCGGCCGTGCCCGGGCGCTGGCCTGGGTAGTCGGCCACTCGTCGGCCGCTCTCTGCCCGTAGCGTCTGGCTGGCTGTATCCGGTTGACCGCAGTCGGCAGGCCGCAGCTGGTAGGCCGCAGCTGGCTGGCGATGCAGGCCGGGGTCGCGCCAGGCCAGGCTGCTGCTAGCCGTCCTTGCGGTAGGTGGACTTCAGCGGCGGCAGTTTGCCGGCGGGCGGCTTGCCGGGCTTGCGGGCGTCGCCGGCGGCCTTGAACAGCATGAAGGCGAAGAAGGCCAGGAACACCGCGGGCATGAAATCGTCCAGCCCGGCTCGCGGACTGTTCAGCGCCTGCAGCACAATGCGCGCCGCGATCAGGCCGACCACCGCCGCAGCGACCGTCAGCACCTTGCCGACGCCGCGCTTGGCAGCGGTCTTGGCCAGCGTTGCGGCGTCGGTATCCGGTTGTGCGGGGGGCAGGGTGGAATGGGGCACGGGCGGCGTGCCGCCATTGCCCCAGGGCGCGGACGACAGCGGGCTGGTCGACGTGGACTCGCCGCCGGATGTCGCGCCGGGAGACCGCGTGGCGTCAGGCGAGGGCGCGTTGAACAGATCCGACGCGCTGACACGACTCAGTTCTTTGACATAGCGCGCGTAATCGCCATCCTTTGGTTCGCCGCCCAGAGCCATCAGACATCTCCATTCCTGTTATTCCAGCACTATATGCCATTCCTTGCAGCCCGCGCCCCCTTCGGCGCATGGCGGGCCCCCGGGGCGGGGCCGCGGGGATCCGGCTTCGCCGGTTCGCAGCGGCGCCTCCTACAGGGAAGAGCGCGTAGCGCTTCGGGGCTGGGGCTTCCCTTTTTTTCGCAGCATGGCGACCAGCAGCCCGACGCCCAGCACCACCGAAAAGCCGGCGCCGATCAGCATGGCGATCTGTTGCGCGTTTTCTGCGGAGCCCAGGCTGCGCGCGGTGACATAGCCCGGCGCCAGCATCAGCGGCATCCACAGGATGGCGGAGGACACGTTGGCCAGCTGGAAGCGGCCATGCGCCATGCCCATGACGCCGGCCACGGTGGGGATGGTGGAACGGATAGGCCCGAGGAACCGGCCGATCAGCACCGAGGCGAAGCCATAGCGATAGAAGAACAGCCTGGCGCGCGCCACCGCCGTGCGTTGCTGCTTGAGCGGCCAGCGGCGCAGCACGCCGGGGCCGGCCCAGCGGCCCAGGCCGTAGGACAAGGCATCACCCACGATCGCGCCCGCGATGCCCCAGGCCAGCACGTTCCAGGGATCCAGCGTGCCGGCGCCGATCAGGCCGCCCGTCAGCAGCATCAGCGCCGTGGCGGGAATGAACAGGCCCACCAGCACCAGGGATTCTCCCAGCGTGAGCAGGAAGGTGATCGGTCCGGCCCAGGCCTGGTTGGCCTCGATGAACATGCCGATCTGGTCTATGTATTGATCCATGTGCGGAAGTTGAATATCAGCTGAATGCAATCGAGTATCTTAACGCCTGCATTGTGGGACCGGCATGCGTCGGCCATATGAATGAAGCCGATTGTCGGAGGATCATGGATTCCGTTACACAAGCCGTGCTGGGCGCCGGCATACAGGGCGCGCTGCTGGGGCGTTTCCAGGGGCGCAGGGCGCTGCTCTGGGGCGCCGCGCTGGCGACCGTGCCGGATCTGGACGTGCTGATGCGCTATCCGGACCCGGTTTCATTGATGACCTATCACCGGGGTTTCTCCCATTCTCTGTTCGTCCTGACCGGCCTGGCGGCGCTGCTGGCCTGGCTGATACGCCGGTATTGGCCGCAGGCTCCATACGGAGGTTGGCGGCTGTTCCTGACGCTTTGGCTGGTTCTGGTGACGCATCCTTTGCTGGACGCCTTCACCGTCTATGGCACCCAGCTGTTCTGGCCGCTGGCGCCGGTGCCGGAAAGCTGGGCGGCCGTGTTCATCATCGACCCGGTCTATACGGTGCCGCTGCTGGCGGCGTCGCTGTATGCGGTCGCGGCGGGCATGACGGCGCGCGCGCGCGGATTGCTCGCGGCGGCGCTGGTTTTCAGCACGGCCTATCTGGGCTTCGGGTTGGCGGGCAGGGTGGCGGCCGAGCACCGCGTGCGCGATGCCATGGCCGCGCAAGGCATCGAGGTCACGGCCTTGCGCGCCGTGCCCATGCCGTTCAATACGCTCGTATGGCGCGTGCTTGCCAAGACGCCGGACGATCACTATTACGAAGCCGTATCGGGCTGGTTTGATCGGACGCCGCCGGAATGGCTGCGCCTGCCGCTCAACCCGGACGCTGGAGCCAACCTGGCCGGATCCGCGCTGCATGACAGGCTGCGCTGGTTCACCGGCGACTGGCTGCGCCATGACGTGATCGGCGATGCGCTGGTGGTGACCGACCTGCGCATGGGCGTGGCGGGGCACTACACCTTCCGTTTCAAGATGGCCGAGCGCGCGCCGGGAGGTGACTGGATTGCGGTCGTGCCCAGCCGCTGGCCCAGCGCCAGCGGGGGCTGGCCGGAGCTGAAACTGATATTGGCGCGCATTCTGGATGCGCAGCCGCCGTTGCCGCTGCGAGCTTGGGCGGACCAGGCTTTGCGCTAGGTTCGTGCCCATGCCGGCCGCGCACCGCCGCGCGGCCGGCGACCGCATCGTCGTCGCCAGGCGCGAGGCCGCGCCATGGCGCCTCATCCTGCGTCGCGTTCTTGTCTTCCACTGTGCAAGGCGGGAAGGGGGAACTCGTATTTTTACTAGCTGTATTTCGTTTTCGTTCAAGAGACCCGAAATGTGCCCGCTGGCAAAGTACCCGAATCCTTGATCCGGGTGCTTCAAACAGGCCGTATCCGCATCAGGGACCGGCATCAGGATTCCGGTTTTCCGGTACTCCGCCGATGGCAAGGCCTGGATGCGTCGCTGCGGCGCGCCGGTTTCATCTCTCCAATCAATAAGGAACGACAACGATGAAGCGCAGTTCTCTCTCGTATCTCATTTCTGCCGGCGCGCTGCTGGCGGCTCTGGCGCCGGCGGCTTCGCACGCGCAGGCCGCCTGGGACGGTCAGATCCGCTTCACGGGCAGCGTGTCGGACACCACGTGCTCCGTCAATGGCGGTCAAGGTTCTGCGAGCAACATCACTGATGTGCGGCTCGGCAACGTGGATCCCAATGCGGCGACGAAGGCGCTGGCCGTGGGCGCCAACATTGGCTCCAAGCAGACGTTCAAGATCAGCCTGTCCAATTGCAGCTTGCTCACGCCTCTGCCTACCAACCCGGCCGCGGGCGCCGCACAAACCGAAACGCGAGGCGCCGCCATTGAATTCGACCAGGGTTCGGCGAACATCAATGGAGCCACGGGCAATCTGATGGTCACTGGCTTCCAGCCGGCGAAAGGCATCGAGATCGGCATCTGGAACGCCGGCAATGGCAAGACCAACAAGCTTGACCTCCGAGGCACCATGTCTCCGAGCGACGTACAGACGCTTCAGTTGAGGTTCTCGAACGATACGACCGTCACGCAGATCCTTGCCGGAGACCTCACCTTCGAGGCGGGCTATGTCAGGGCCAGCGGCACTCTCGAGTCTGGTAACGCCGGTTCGCAAATCGCATACAAGGTGTCCTACCGATAAGTCGAGGTGCAGGCATGACGCCCATGAAGCGTGTTGCAGTACGTTGGTTGTGCATGGGCGTCATGGCTTGGGTTGCCAGCGCTGGCGTGGCGCAGGCAACTCTGGTCCTGGAGGGAACGCGCATCGTCTATCCAGAGAAGGCCAAGGATGTCAGCATCCGGGTGCGGAATCCGGGCAGCTATCCCATACTCGCTCAGTCCTGGCTTGACGACGGCCGCCCGGACTTGTCGCCCGAAGTGATGGTGGTGCCCTTTATCGTGTCACCCGCCCTGACTAGGGTCGAGCCTGACGGCAGCGCGCTGCTCCGTGTGTTCTACGCCAAACGGCCATTACCCACGGACAGGGAGTCGCTGTTTTACCTGAACGTGATGGAAACTCCGCCGCGCGGCAGCGAGGAGAATACGCTGACCTTGCAGTTTCGCACCCGGGTCAAGCTGTTCTTCCGTCCGACCGGATTGTCCGGAGATGCCGGGGACGCGCCAGACAGCTTGAAATGGACGCTGGTCCCAGGCGCAGGCGCCGTTGAGGTGCACAATCCGACGCCGTATCACGTGTCTTTCTTGTCTGTCGAGCTGGAAACGGCGGGGCGTCGCGACATCCTGGACCGGGCAGGCCAGGATGCCATGGTGGCGCCATTTTCCAAGCTGCGTTTTCCTGTTCCGGCCGGTCGAAATCCCGTGCCGGGCCAAAGTCAGATCCACTATTGGGCCATCAATGATTTTGGCGGCAGGCACTCGTATCAGCGCCCCTTGTCTTCGCCCTGACCGGCGCTTCTGAAGGCTCCATTTTTTCGCAAGGCTAAAACGATGCATTTGACGATGCAGGTGACGGCTCGTCCTGGAAACAGGCGCAAGTCGCGGCAACGGCGGGTCTGGATAGCGGGCCTTTGCATGTTGGCCATTGCGGCGGATGCGCAGGCGCAGGGTAAATCCAAGCAGTACGTGCAGTTCGATTCCAATATGTTGTTGCGCGGCGTCTCGGACGATTCCGTCGATCTTTCCCGTTTCGAAAAGCCCAACGCCGTATTGCCCGGCCAGTATCGCGTCGATGTGCTGGTGAATGGCAACTGGCGTGGGGCCTCTTTCGTTGAGTTCCGCGACGTGGGTCAGGAGGGCGCGGCACCTTGCTACACCGCCGAACTGTTGCGCAGCTCGGGGTTCGACATGGAAAAGCTCGAACGTCAGGCCGTCGAGCAGGGGCGTCCCGTGCTGGGGGACACGCCCTATTGCGGCGATCTGGCAAGCCATGTGCCCGGCGCGCAGGTCAGGTTCGACGCGGCGGAACAGCAGTTGCTATTGACCGTGCCCACCATCTACCTGGGTACGAGACGCGCCAGCATCTATGTGGATCCGGCCCTGTCGGACAGCGGCATCACCGCCGCGCGGCTGGGCTATACCGGCAATTACTATTCACAGTACGTGCGCGGCGGACGTTCCGACGACCGAGGCTACCTGGGCTTGAGCGCCGGGCTGAACGTCGCCTCCTGGCGCGTGCGGCACGATGGCTCGGTGGCTTGGGGATCGCGCGAAGGCTCGCGCTATCAACGGGGCCGGCTGTACGCGGTGACTGGCATCCCGTCCTGGAAATCCGAACTGCTGTTGGGCGAGACATCTTCCGATGGGCGGTATTTCGACCCGGTTTCGTTTCGCGGCGTGCGCGTGGCCAGCGACGAACGCATGCTGCCCGACGAACGACGCAACTACGTGCCGACCATACGCGGCACCGCCCAGACCAATGCCACGGTCAGCGTCTATCAGCGTGGCTTCCTGGTCCATGAAACCACGGTCGCGGCGGGACCGTTCGTCATCGAGGATCTGCAGGCGGCCAGCTATGGCGGCGATCTGGAGGTGCGCGTCGTCGAGGCCAATGGCGAAACGCGCCGTTTCACCGTGCCTTTTGCCACGACAGTCGAGCTGCTGAAGTCCGGCGAAACGCGTTACTCGATGTCGCTGGGGCAGGCCATGGCCTCGGGCTACCGCAGTGGCGGGCCGGCGGTGTTCGAAGGCCTGGTGCGGCGCGGCCTGAGCAATCTGGTCACGGCATACGGGGGGCTGGCGCTCAGCGGCAACTATCGCTCGGTGTTGCTGGGCGCGGTGCTCAATACCGAATGGGGCGCGCTGGCTGGTGACATCACGGCGGCGACCGCCAAGCTGGCCAATGAAAAAACATCGGGCTCCAGCTATCGATTGTCATACAGCAAGAATCTGCCCGAGACGGGCACGAATTTCTCGGTGCTGGCATATCGCTATTCGACCAGCGGCTTCGTCGGCTTCAACGAAGCCGTCGCCCAGCGCGACATCCCGAAGTCCGATCGCTACTACGATGCCGGCGGCCGGCTGCGTAACCGTATCGATGTCAATATCAACCAGTCGCTCGGTGACAGGCTGGGCTCCTTTTACCTGAATGGCTCGGCGATCCAGTACTGGAAGCGCGCGGGCCGCAACATCAATTTTGGCGGCGGCTACTACAACAACTGGGGCCGCGTGTCCTACGCGCTGAACGTGCAACGCAGCACTGTCAACGGCGGTTTGTATTCGCTGGGACGCGAACGCGAGACCACGGTCACCCTCAACCTGAACATCCCCTTGGGCAAGACCTATGACGCGCCCCTGCTCAACAGCTACACCAGCCATAGCGGCGCCGGCGGCACGAATTCCGGCCTGAGCGTGGGCGGATCGGCCGGCGAGGACTCGCTGTTCAACTATTCGCTCGGCACCAGCTACAACAGCCGCTCGGGCATCTCATCGGCCAACGGCAACCTGGACTACCTGGGCAGCCTGGCCCAGGTGGGCGCCAGCATCTCGCAGGGGCGCGACTATCGGCAGACCAGCCTGCGCGCCTCGGGCAACGTGCTGGCCCACGCGGGCGGGGTCACGTTGGCGCCGGTCCTGGGCGATACCATCGGCCTGCTGCATGCGCCGGACGCCAAGGACGCGCGGACCACCCGCGACCGCAACAGCCGCATCGATGGGCGGGGCTATGGCCTGGTGCCCTATCTGATGCCGTATCGAAGCAACAGCGTGGAACTGGATTCCGCCGACATGGCCGACGACGTGGAGCTGCTGAGCAATACGCGTACCGTGGCGCCGCGCGCCGGCGCGGTGGTGCTGCTGTCCTATCCCACCCGCCGGTCCAGGCCCGTGCTGGTCGACGGCAAACAGCGAGATGGCGCTCCGCTGCCATTCGGCGCCGAGGTCTACGACCTCGAGGATGGCGAGGTGATCGGCAGCGTTGGCCAGGGCAGCCGCATCGTCATGCGCGTGCGCAAGGATGAAGGCCGCGTCAGCGTGCGCTGGGGATCGAAAGCCGACCAGCGCTGCCGCATCGACTATGCGTTGTCCGAGCGCGAGCGCGGCCAGGGCGGCTTCGATGTGGTCGAGAGCGTCTGCCAGCCGGAGCCGGCATCACCCGCCGGCCCGATGCCGGTGGCGGGGTTGAAGCCATGATTGGCCGGCGCATTCTCGCATTGCGCCGCGCGGGCTTTGCCGGCATGGCGATCGTGGCGGCATGGGCCGGGCTGGCCGGCGCTGTCCGTGCGGACATGTCCGTCGATGGCACGCGCTTCGTCTATCCCGCCCGCGAAAAGGCAATCAGCGTCTATGTCGGCAATATCGGCGCCGAGCCGATCCTGGTGCAGTCCTGGCTGGACCGGGGCGAGGCGCGGGACGCCAACGATCTGGCGAGGCTGAAGGTGCCGTTCGTGTTGACGCCGCCGCTCCTGCGCCTGGAGCCGAACGAGCGCAAGGCGGTGCAGTTGCGCTATACCGGCGAGTCCTTGCCCAAGGATCGCGAGTCCCTGTTCTGGGTGAACTTCCTGGAAGTGCCGGTCGTGAGCGACGAGCAGAACAGCCTGCGCCTGCAACTGAACCTGTCGATGAAGGTCTTGTTCCGGCCCGAGGGCCTGCAAGGCAAGGCAAGCGATGCGCCGGGCAAGCTGCGCTGGACCTGGCGCGATGCCGGCAACGGTTCGATGCGCGTGTTGGCGGAAAACCCCACTCCCTACAGCGTCACGTTCCGGACGCTGAAAGTGCGCGGCAGCCAGGGGGATGGCCTGGCGGGGCTGACCGTCCCGCCCCTGTCGTCCGCGTCCTTCGTGGGACGCTGGCCCGCGCCGCGCGATCAGGGCGGGCTGTCGCTGGATTATGAGTCGGTGGACGACTTTGGGGCGGCCAAGCGCGGCAGCGCCCAGGCCGAGTTCGCGCGCGTCGATTGAGCGCCATCGGCTGGCCTCGTGGCCGGCCGGGCATAGCTAGAAGGAGAAACCATGTTCCACCGTCTGTTTCATCGCCCGGGCCGCGCGCCGCAAGATGGGCCGGCCAGCCGGCTGCTGGTCGGGCTGTTGCTGGCGGGCGGTGTCGCGTTGCCGGCTGTCGATGCCTGGGCCCAGATCGTGCCGGCGCGCGCGACAACATGCAGAATCGAGTCGTTCGGCGCCGGCCAGACCTCGGGGGGCGCCTGGATTCCTCCGCAGATCGGCAACGTGGGCGGCAGCCAGGTCATCCCGGACGGCACCGTGTTGGCCGTCAGGTCGGTCACGTTGTCGTCCATCGGCACGCTGGTGCCGGCAGCCTCGACGGACAGGTACTACCTGGCGGCCGGAGCGACGTGGACCGGGGTCAGGCCGGACGGCAGCACCATCTTTCCTACGAACGTTTCAGGAATAGGGATCCGGCTGCGAGCCGGGCCTGGGGACAGTGCCAGCGAGGTGCAGGCGACGACGGCGATCCGCGCGGTCCGCAATATTGAGCAGCTGATCATGCTGGCCAATATGCAAATGGCCCCATATATATTGCAGGTAAGCCTGCGCGTGGAGCTGGTGAAGATGGGTTCCGATGTCTTGCCTGGAATCGGCGCATTCCCCGTGACGGGAATGGCGACGGCGTACCAGGGCGCCAGCATGCGTTTCAAGGTCGTGCAAGTGAAATCGGATCCCGCTGCCGAGGGCACGGACCTGGGGCCGATCACGGATCCTTCTTGCAACACCAGCTTCGACTTCAATATCGATCAACTCATCAGCGGGGGCGGCACGACGCCGCCGGTCGTGACGGCGGTGTGCGCCGTGGATGCCAGCTATCAGGGCAGCGGCAGGGAAGTGCCCATGGGACCCGTGACCCGGGGCAGTTTTCCCGGGCGAGGCGACCGGGCCGGCAGCGTGCCCTTCGACATCTCGCTGAGCAACTGCGCGGCGCGGGCCAAGCCCAAGATATCGTTTTCTCCGGGCTTCCAGGGCAAGGTGCCTGGCTGGCCCAATGTGCTGCGGCTGGATCAGAGCGACATCAACCATGCCAGGAATCTCGGCATCGTGCTGACGCGACGCGACGATCCCGGCAAGGAGGTGAGCATTGGCGACGCGCCGGAAGCCGGACCGTTCATACAGTTTCCACAATACGCCACGCTGCAAGATGGCGAGACGACGACCCTGGAATTGGCGGCGCATTATGTGCGCACCGATCACGAAGGCCAGGGGGGCGTGACGCCCGGGCCGGCCAACAGCAGCGTGCGTTTCCAGGTGCGCTACGACTGAGCGGGGCGCGCAAGGCAATCCACCACGCGCCGTCCGTAGCCTGACCTTGACGTTCGTCGAGGTCGGGCTTGTTGCATTCCCCGTTCCGCACGAGAAAATCCCCGCGCAGCGGATTGCCGTGCGGGGATTGGTGCATGGACGCGGCGTGCTCGGATTCGCCTCCAGTGGATCCGGGCCGAGCCGCGGGGCCGGTACGCGGACCGGCCCCGTGTTCCTGTCAGATCAAGGCTCGATGATGCCCTGATTGGTACCCGCCGGGCGGAGCTGCGCGGCGCCGTCCCGCGCGGTGTTGTACTGCATGACGCCCTGGTTCATGCCCACCAGCCCGCCGGTCCTGGATGCATCGTAGGTGTAGAACGCGTTGCTGGTGGCGGATCCGGAAACAAGGCCGCGGTTCAGGCCGACCAGGCCGCCCATGGTGACTTGCTGGGAAACCCCGGGGCAGCTGTTGTTGTTGGCGGAGCAACCGGTTCTGCCGGCCAGGGAGCCCGACGATTCCGAGTGGTGGACCTTGCCCGGCTCGCCGTTGGTTCCGACCAGCCCGCCGACGTTCGAATAGCTGCCGGCGGCGACGCGGCCCGAGGAGACCGTCGCCATGAGGCGGCCTTCGTTGTAGCCGATCACTCCGCCCGCGTGGCTGTTGTTCCCGCTTTCCGTCAGCAGCGTCGAGGACTCAGATGCGAAGATGTTGCCGGTGTTGCGGCCGACCAGCCCGCCGGCGGAAGCGCCGCCGCCGCCTTTTACCTCGCGCACGCGGGAAGCGCTCTGCTGGATATCGCCGTCATTGACGCCGACCAGGCCGCCGATGCGAACGCCGGTGGTGTTGGTGGCGAGGACACCATTGCCCACGGCCTCGCTATTGCTGATCGTGGCCCCGGCAGCGTTCAGGCCCACCAGGCCGCCCACGCTGGCGGTCGAACCGGCCAGATACACCTTGGCGCTGCTGCTCGTCGTGCGGTCGATCATGCCGCCGTTGCCGTTCAAGCCGACCAGTCCGCCCACCGAGGCCAGGCCGGATCCCTCGACTTCGCCGACGGTTTGCGACGAGTCGAGAATCACGCCCGTGTTTTCACCCACCAGTCCGCCGACGTTTCCGCCCGAGGTGTTGGAGACGCGGCCGCTGCTGGTGCTGGCGATGATCTGGCCGGAGTTGGTGCCGACCAGGCCGCCGATGTTGCTCTGTTGCTTGGTCGTGACCGAGGCCGTGCTCGCGGAATTGTTGATCATGCCATTCCGGTTGATGCCCACCAATCCGCCGAGATGGGCGACGTTGGTGCCATGGCCGGCATAGTCGTTGACCGACCCCTTGCTACTGCTGTCCCGGATGGTGCCGTTCACGTTCAGGCCGACCAGCCCTCCCGCGACATAGATTTGCGGGGAGGTGTTGACGCTGCCCGAGTAGCTGGATCGTTCAATGGTGCCGCCATTGTTGAAACCTACCATGCCGCCCAACGCACCGCCCTGGACTTCAGAGCCGAAGCGCCGGCCGTTGACGACGTGGACGTTGGAGATGGTGCCCGTGTTGCGGCCGATCAAGGTGCCGCTGTATATGTGCTGCGAACCCGTGCCGGACACGTTGTCCAGGATGAGATTGCGCAGCGTGCCCGAGGAGTCGCTGAACAGGCCGGCGACGCTGTCCGGATTCTGGACCGTCAGGTTGACCAGCTTGTTGCCCAGCCCGTCGAATAGCCCCTTGAAACCGCCTTGTCCGGCGCCGATGGACTGCACCGTGCCCCCGCCCCGGATGTCCGAGCCCAGCACGTAGTAGCCGGACAGGTTGCCGTTGACGGCGTTCAGTTGTGCCAGGTCCTGGATCACCACGTGGCGCAGGCCGTTGGACGTGAACAGCGGATTGGCGCCCGACAGGCTGATCGCGGCCTGGCCGGCGGGGCCGTTCAGCACGTAATTGGCGGTCGGCGCGAGGCCGGGCGTGCCGGACTGGGTCGTGCGCAGGTGGAGCTGGTTGGACACGCCGCTCAGGGTGATCCGCTGCGAGATGTCGATCTGCCGGTCGGCCGACAGGTTCAGGGCGGCGCCCGCGCCGCTGGCCGTCAGGGCGCCGTTGACCGCGACCTTGCCGCCGCTGCCGTGGCTTGCGTCCAGCGTCAGCGCGTGGCCGCTGCTCCAGCTTACCGGCGCGTTCACCTCGACGTCGCCGGCATTGCTGGCCAGGCTGACGTTCGTCGTGTTCAAGGTATTCGCCAGCGTGCTGGCCAGGATGTTGCCCGCGGTGGCGGCGGACTCGCCCACCTTGAGCGCGTCGCCACGGATCTCCAGGGTGCCGGTACTGCCGTTGCTCGCGCGCGTGTCCACCTGGGCGCCCGCCAGCACGCGCACGTGTCCGCCTTGGATCGAGACCGAACCGCCATCTCCGTAGGTGCCAAGGGCGCTGGCGGACATCCGGCCGCCCGCCAGCACCGTGCCGGAGCCGCCATCGAGTACGATCCTGCCTTGGCGTGCCTGCAGCGTCCCGGCCTCGATGAGGCCGGCATTGTTCACCACCGCTAGCAGCGGGTTGGCCGGCTGCGCGTCGCGGGCCATCAGCAGGACTTGTCCGCCGTTCGCCTGGATCGTGCCCATGGCCGTATTCTGGGCGTTGGCGAACTGGCCGCTGGTATTCGCGCTCAGGCTGAGCGGGCCATTGCCAAGCCGCAGCGTGAAGGAGCCGGCCCCGCCGAGCGCGACGGAGCCGCCGTTGGTCTGGATGCTCCCGCCGTTATGCACCCGATGGCCCAGCAGCACGATGTCCCCGCCCGAGGCGGAGGTGATGTAGCCCACGTTGCTGACCATGGTGTTCTGGCCGGCCGGCGCGTCGAAGTTGAAGACGCCGCTGGTGTTGTTGAAGAACGCGGTGGGATCGGTGGCATGCGTCGAGGCGACCAGGCTGCCCACGTTGACCTGCGCGGTGTTGTTGAAAACGATGCCGTTCGGGTTGACCAGGAAGACCTTGCCGACGGCGTTGATCGCGCCCGCGATGTTGGAGGGGGCCAGGCTCGTGATGTTGTTCAGCGTCATATGGCTGGGATCCATATGGTTGAACGTGACGGATTCATTGCCGGCCACGTCGAAGGTATTCCAGTTGATGACGGCCTTGGACGTGGTCTGGCTGATGACGGTGTTCTTGGGCTGGCCGGCGACGTTGCCGGGATTGTCCTGCCAGATGAAGGCGCTGCCGTGCGTGACCGTGCCGTTGGTGGGCGCGGCCAGGGCCTGCGGCGCCAGGGCGCTCAGTCCGGCGGCCGCGACGGCGGCCAGCACCGCGCGGGCGCCGGAGACGCCGGATTTCCCACGGCGGCGGGCGCATTCGCTAGCCACGGTCCAGCATGCCTTGCTGGCGTTCCATATCACTGTATGAGTCTTGTTCATGGGATTCCTTCTGGGGTTGGATGACGTGCCGGATTCTGCGTGGCACGGTGCTGCTGCACTCGGGGGCGGCCGGTCAGAAGTAGCGCGTGGCGCGTAGCCAGAAGCGCGGTTCCTGCTTGGGGCCGTTCTGTTCGTTTTCGCGCTGGATGGGCCAGGCCATCGCGGCCATGACCTGATGCGACGGGCCGGCCTGCGTGATGCTCAGGCCGGCGGCGGACAGCCGCCTCTGGTTGCGTTCGTCGGTCCAGGGACGTTGGCTGAGCCGGATCCGGCCCGCGTCGGCGAAGGCGGCGAACTGCAGGCCCGCCATGGGCACGTAGCGCAATTCGAGCGAGGCCTGCCAGCCCGAGTCGCCGCTGCTCGAGCCGTTGGCGTAGGCGCGTACGCCGTAGGGGCCGCCCAGGCTGAATTGTTCGGAGCTGTCGAGGTTCTTGCTGGCGCGTTGGGCGCTGACCTGCCCGTACAGCGTGAAGGGGCCGTACAGGTGCTGCAGGCGCAGCAGGGTGAGGTTGAGCTTGCCGAAGCCGCCCGCGCTGCGGTTCAGGGCACGGTCGTTGCTGCGCTGGGCCTCGGTTTCCAGGCGCAGGGAGCCGTGGCTGTAGGAAACGTAGGCGGCGCTGCGGCCGCCGCCGAGCAGGCTGTCCTCGCCGTTGGCCGACAGCGAGGCGGTGCCCAGGCGGATGCGCTTGCCTTGGCGCTCTGAGATCGCGTCCTTGTCGTCGCGCAGTTGGCGGTCTTCGTATTGCAGGCGCGCTTCCAGACGGAAGTGGCGACCTGCGATCAGGGGTTGCAACAGGAACAGGCCGGTCGTGCGCGCGCTGCCATGCGCTTCCAGGTATTCGAAGTCGCGCTCCAGCGCATAGCGCACGTTGGACACGTTCAAGCCAAGGCGGGTCAGAGCGGGGCCGACCGGCGCCTGGTAGGCGGCGTAGTAGTAGCGCTGCGTGCGGTCGCTGGTCAGCAGGCGCAGGCTGAGCTGGTCGCCCAGGCGCAGCGGGCTGTTTACGTCCAGGTTGCCGCCCAGCCGGTATTCGCCGGTGTAGTAGTTGCCGAAGTTGTCGGCGTCGATGCTGCCGGTGATCAGCGGCGTGGGCGCCGCGTCGACCAGCAGCGTGCTGGAGCCAGGGTGCGCGCCCGCGCGCAGCGTGCCTTGCACCGCGGCGCCGGGCAGGTCGCCCAGGCGCAGCAGGCGGCTTTCCAGGTTGTCGATGTGCACGGGATCGCCGGGCCGCAGCACGGATAACCCTCGGCGCAACACGGCATCGCTGACGCGGGACCGGTTGTCGAGCTGGATCTCGTCGTAGACGCCTTCCTGCACGGCGATGTCGACCACGCCGTCGCGGATTTCCTGCGGTGGAAGATAGGCGCGCGCGAGCTGGTAGCCCTGGTCGTGGTAGTAGCGCGTGATGCGGTCGGCGGCCGCGCGCAGGCCGGCCAGGTCCTGCTCGCTGCCGTTCAGGTCGGCGAGCTGCGCCTGCAGCGCGTCGGTGTCGACGTTGCGGTTGCCCTGCAGCCGGAAGGCGCGCACGTGTAGCCGCGCGCCGCCATCATGATCGCCGGATGGCGCCGATGCGGGTCGCGTCGCCGAGTCGTCCAGTGGCGCCTGATCGGGCAGGGGCGCGAATTCGGGCTGTATTGATTCGATCTCGCGCAGGCTGCGTCCGGCGTCGGGCACCTCGGGGATTCTGGCGTTGGGCGATTGGGCGAATCCCGCCATGGGCACGGCCGCGCACAGCAGCAGGCAGGCCGCCCACGCGCGCGATGTCGATATGTGATCGGGATTGCGGCCGGGCGCCCGGGCGGCCATCGATGCGGGAACTGCATGCGGCGGAGTTGCCGCCGGGACATTCTTTTGTAGCGACTGCACGTGGTCTAGCCGCGGAGGCCGCGGTTCCTGTTCTTGCCGGCCGGACAGCGATACGGCGGCGGAGCCTATGAATACGTCTTCCGCAACGCAGGATTGCGGGTGAGGGAACTATAGGTAGCGGCTCGACAGGAAGATTTAGTATTTATTCGAATTCTGATTTTGACTAATACGAAACACGCCTGCGGCTCATTGGCAGAGGCTTGTATGGCGAGTTCCCCGAGAGCCGTTGCCAGCCGTGGGTCTCGCGCTGGTCCGAAGCAATTCGCGAGTGGGCGACAAGATGGCTATGCCCTGGAAACCGGCATGCAGCCAAGCTTTGCGCTAAATCCCGTCGTTTAGAATTCTCCGCACCATGCAGGAAAAGGGCGTGCGCAACCGAGCGGCGTTCCTGTCTTGCGATCCAGATGAGCGGGAGGTGCGGTGTCCGATCTCAGCATACAAGTAGCGGTTGCCGATGATCATCCTGTGGTGCTTCTCGGCGTGGCAATGGAACTGGAGCGCAATCCGTCGCTGCGCATCATCGGGCAGGCAAACGATTCCACCGAACTGGTCGCCTTGCTGGACCAGCACCCCTGCGACGTGCAGGTTCTCGACTACAACATGCCCGGCGGCCGGTATGGCGATGGCCTGGTGTTGTTGTCTCATCTGCGGCGCCGCTATCGCGAGTTGCGGCTGGTGCTGTACACCATGGTCGACAATCCCGCGCTGTTGCTGGCGATCGTCAAGCAGGGCACGTCGGGCGTGGTCAGCAAGTCCGACTCGCTGGCGCATCTGGTCGACGCGGTGCATGCCGCGCATGGCGGCCGGCAGTATTACTCGCCGACCATCAAGGACATGCTGCTCAACAGCATGATGGTGGCCGAACCCAACCGGCTGACGCCGCGCGAGGCCGAAATCGTCCGGCTGTTCTGCGCCGGCAGCACCATCACCGAAATCGCCGAGCGGCTGCACCGCAGCGTGCAGACCGTCAGCACCCAGAAGCGCAGCGCCATGCGCAAGCTGGGCGTGAGCCGCGACGTGGACCTGATCAAGATGTACACCGGCGGAGTCTGAGTTTTGCGGCGTGCGCCTCTTTTCACCGGCGCGACGTGGGCGCGCCGGGTTTCCTGGCGTCCTTCTCCCTGGCCCTCTTGAGTCGGCGTCCGTTCCGGCTTGACCCCCGCTTTCCGGCTGCACTATGCTTGTTCTTTTATAAGGAACAGAGTTCCTTTTTAAGGAACTTTCATGAGCATCCTCGACGGCGTTCAACGCGTGCTGTCGCTTTACGCCGAAGGCGCGGCCGAACTGAGCTTCACCGACGTCGCGACCCGCCTGTCATTGCCCAAGAGCACCACTTCGCGCCTGCTCAACCAGATGCAGCGCCATGGCTTGCTGGATCAGGACGCTTCTTCCCGCCGCTATCGCCCGGGCCTCATGCTGTCGATGGCGGCGCGGGCCGGCATGGCCGGCCGTCCGCTGGACTCGGCCTGTCGCAAGGTGCTGGCCCGGCTTTCCGAGCGTTCCGGCCTGACGGCCTATCTGTCGACGCTGAACCAGCGCGAGACGGTGGTGCTACAACGCCTGGACGGCTCGCATCCGGTGCAGGTGCTGTCACCGCCCGGATCGCGCCGCGCCGCGTCGGGCACGGCCATGGGCAGGGCCCTGCTGTCGCGCCTGAGCGACGCCGAATTCACGACCTTGTACGGCGCCAATCCGGTCCTGCACCTGCCCATGGAGGGGCGTGATTGCCCCGGCAGCGTCGGCGAGCTGGCCGAGCGCGTGGCCCGGACGCGCGCCGAGCGCTGCGCCGTGGCGATCGACCAGGCCATGCCCGGCATCGGCGCCGTGGCGGCCGCCGTGCGCGATCCGCTCTCGGGTGAGCTGCGCGGCCTGTGCCTGTCGTTCGTGTCGTTCCAGGCCGATGCCGCGCGCGTGGCGCAACTGCGCGAGGCGGTGCTGGAACTGGTCGGCGCGCTGGGCCGTGAACTCAATGATCCATTCTGGCAGGGCTGACGACGGACACGCGCCTTCCCGCCATCTTGCCGCGCGCCGAGTCCGCGGCATTCCAGTCATCGCATTCCGGCTATCCGGACCTTCATCACCACGGAACCTTTCCATGAATCTTCTGCTTCTCAGCAATTCCAGCAGCGACGCCGGCTATCTGGTGCATGCCCTGGCCGACATCCGCGAATTGATCGCGGGCCTGCCGGCCGGCGCGCCCGCCGTGTTCGTGCCGTTTGCCGGCGTGACCCGCAGCTGGGATGACTACACCGCCATGGTCGGCGCCGCGCTGGCCGATACCGGCCTGGACGTGCAGCCGCTGCACCGCGCCGCGGACCCGCTGGCGGCGCTGGAAAACGCCGCGCTGATCATCGTGGGCGGCGGCAATACCTTCAATCTGCTGGGACAGCTGCGGCGCCAGGGCCTGCTCGACGCCGTGGCGCGGCGCGTGCGCCTGGGCACGCCCTATCTGGGCTGGAGCGCCGGTTCGAACCTGGCCTGCCCGAGCATCTGCACGACCAACGACATGCCCATCGTCGATCCAGAAGGCTTCGACGCGCTGGGGCTGCTGTCGTTTCAGATCAATCCGCATTACACCAACGCCCATCCTCCCGGCCATCGCGGCGAAACGCGGGCCCAGCGCCTGGCCGAGTTCTGCGTGCTGAATCCGTCCATGCCGGTGCTGGGGCTGCCTGAAGGCTCGGCGCTGCGCGTGCGCGGCGATGCCGTCACGCTGCTCGGACCGCACGAGGCGCCGCTGTTCCAGGGGCAGCAGGAGCCGCGCGTCTACGCGCCGGGCGCGCTGGAGCTGCCCGCGTGAAACAGGCCATCGACGCCATCGAGCTGTTGTCGTCCGCGCATGTCACGGGCGAGGCGGTCGCCGGGCGTTTGCGCGCGGCCGGCCGTTGCGACGTGACGGTCACGCGGCTGGAGCGGGATGGCGCGGCCACCGAGTTCCTGTCCATCGTGATTCCGGGCGCGGACGATAGCGCGCCCCAACTGGGCATCGTGGGCCGCCTGGGCGGCATCGGCGCCCGTCCGGCGGTCACGGGATTGGTGTCGGACAGCGATGGCGCCGTGGTGGCCATCGCCGTCGCCTTCAAGCTCATGGCGATGGCCGCACAGGGCGACGTGCTGCCCGGCACGGTGCGCATCCGCACGCATATCTGCCCGCGCGCGGGCACGCGGCCGCAGCAGCCGGTGCCGATGATGCGCTCGCCCTTTCCCATGCGCGAGATGATGGCGCACGAGGTCGACCCGCGCATGGATGCGATCCTGTCCGTCGACACCACGCGCGGCAATCGCCTGGTCAACCAGCGCGGCGTCGCGCTGACGCCCGTCGCCAAGCAGGGTTATTTGCTGCGCATACCCGAGACCATGCTGGACCTGCTGGGCTGGGTGAGCGGTGAGTTGCCGCTGACGCTGCCCCTGACGACGCAGGACATCACGCCCTACGAGAACGGGTTGTGGCATGTGAATTCGCTGATGCAGCCGGCAATCGCCACCGATGCGCCGGTGGTGGGCGTGGCGCTGACGGCGCAGACCACGGTGCCCGGCTGCGCCACGGGCGTGACCAATGCGGTCGACGCCGACGTGGCCATGCGCTTCTGCATCGAGGTGGCCAAGCTCTATGGCCAGGGCGCGCTGAAGTTCTACGACGAAGCGGAATGGGCCGCGCTGCAACGGCGCTACGGATCGCTGGCGCATTTGCAGACGGTGGGGAACGCGCCCGATTGAGCGCCTGGGTGGTAGCGGCTGTCCGGTAGCCGGGCAGCCGCCAGTCTTGCCGGCCTCAGTCCGGCAGGCGCGCCGCGATCTCGGCGATCAGGCGCCGGGCGGCGTCCAGCTTGCCGGCGGCGGGCAGGGGATGCACGCCCTGCGCATCGAACAGCACCAGCTCGGTGGTGTCCGCGTCCATGACTTTCTGCGCCAGGTTGCCCACCAGCAGCGGGATGCCCTTGCGCACGCGCTTGGCCTCGGCGTGCTCGGCCAGCTTCTCGGTCTCGGCGGCAAAGCCCACGCACCAGGGGCCGCCTTCCAGCCTGGCCACTTCAGCGAGGATGTCCGGATTGGGCTCGAATTCCATCTGCGGCGCGCCGCCGCCTTCGCTGGTCTTCTTGAGTTTCTGCGCGCTGACGTTCTTCACGCGCCAGTCGGCCACGGCGGCCACGGCGATGAAGATGTCGGCATCCATGGCGCTGGCCATGACGGCATCGTGCATCTGGCGCGCCGTGGTCACGGACAGCGAGGTGACGCCGCGCGGCACGGGCAGGGCGGTCGCGCCGGTGACCAGGGTGACGCGGGCGCCGGCTTCGCGCGCGGCGCGCGCCAGCGCGTAGCCGGTCTTGCCGGACGAGCGGTTGCTCAGTACGCGGATGGGGTCGACCGGCTCGGACGTCGGGCCGGCGGTCAGCAGCACGTGACGGCCGGCCAGCAGCTTGGGCTGGAAGAAGGCGATCAGGTCGGTCAGCAGCTCGTGCGCTTCCAGCATGCGGCCGTCGCCGGTCTCGCCGCAGGCCTGTTCGCCGGCGGCGGGGCCGAGCACGGCAATGCCGTCGGCGCGCAGCTGTTCGACGTTGCGCTGCGTGGCCGGGTTGGCCCACATCTCGCGGTTCATGGCCGGCGCGACCAGCAGCGGACAGGCGCGCGCCAGGCATAGCGTGGACAGCAGGTCGTCGGCCATGCCGTGCGCCAGCTTGGCCATGAAGTCGGCGCTGGCCGGCGCGATCAGCACGGCGTCGGCGCCGCGCGTCAGGTCGATGTGCGCCATGTTGTTGGGCACGCGCGCGTCCCAGGCATCGACGAACACCGGGCGGCCGGACAGCGCCTGCATGGTGACGGGCGTGATGAAGTGCGTGGCCGCCTCGGTCATGACCACGTCGACCGTGGCGCCTTGTTCGGTCATGCGCCGCACCAGCTCGGCGATTTTGTAGCAGGCGATGCCCCCGGTCAGACCGAGGACGATGCGTTTGCGGGCGAGGTCGAGCATGGGGCGGGAGCGGCGCGGTGGGCGCCGCGTAGTCGAGGAATGGATATTGATTCTACAGCGCTCAGCCGTGCGGCTTGCGCGAGCGCAGCAGTTCGTCCAGCACCAGCAACACGGCGCCGCAGCTGATGCCCACGTCCGCCAGGTTGAAGGCCGGGAACTGCCAGTCGTTCCAGTAGAACAGCAGGAAGTCCACCACGTGGCCGTAGACCACGCGGTCGATCACGTTGCCCACGGCGCCGCCCAGGATCAGCGCCAGCGCCAGGCTGAAGCGCGGCTGGCCGTGGGTACGGCGCAGAAGCCAGACGATCACGACGGCCGCCACGCAACCCAGGCCGGTGAAGAACCAGCGCTGCCAGCCTTCCTCGGTCGCCAGGAAACTGAACGCCGCGCCTCGGTTGTAGACCAGCGTGAAGTCGAAGAACGGCAGCAGGTGCAGCCGTTCGCCGTACTGGAACGTGGTGTTGAAGTAGATCTTGGTCAGCTGGTCCAGGACGATGATGAACAGCGCCAGCGCCAGCCAGCCGCCGATCCGCGCCGGAGCGGCGCGGCCGGACGGCTGGTCCGGCGTCCCGTGGTCGACGGGGCCGGCCATGCTCAGGCCTTGTTGCGGGCTTCGCCCGCGCCGAACAGGTTGGACACGCAGCGGCCGCAGATCTCGGGGTGGTCCGCGTCCTGGCCCACGTCCAGGCGCCAGTGCCAGCAGCGCTCGCACTTCTTGTGCTGGGACGGCGTGACCTCGATGCGCGTTTCACCCTCGCCGGCATGCACCGTGGCGCGCGACACGATCAGCACGAAGCGCAGGTCGTCGCCCAGGCTGGCCAGCAGTTCCTGGTCGGCGCTGGCGGCGTAGAGGTCCACTTCGGCCTGCAGCGACGAGCCGATGTCGCCCGCCGTGCGGACTTCCTCGAGCTTGCGCTGCACTTCGGCCCGGATCGCGCGCAGGCGAGCCCACTTGGCCGTCAGGGCCTCGGCGTCGGCATAGGGCGGCAGGCTGTGGAAGACCTCGGTGAAGATGGTGACGCGCGCGGCGTCGGCCTGGTTCTTCAGCGCCGAGGCGGCCAGTTCCTTCCAGGCCTCTTCGGCGGTGAAGGACAGGATCGGGGCCATCAGCTTGAGCAGCGCCTGAGTGATCTCCAGCAGCGCGGTCTGCGCCGAACGGCGCGCCAGGCTGCCGGCCGCCGTGGTGTACAGGCGGTCCTTCAGGATGTCCAGGTAGAACGCGCCCAGGTCTTCGGAGCAGAAGGTCTGCAGGCGCGACACGGCCGGGTGGAAGTCGTAGCGCTCGTAGTGCGCGCTGATCTCGGCCTGCATTTGCGCGGTCATGGCCAGCGCGTAGCGGTCGATCTCGAACAGCTCGCCATGCGGCACGGCCTGCGACACGGCGTCGAAGTCGGCCAGGTTGGCCAGCAGGAAGCGCAGCGTGTTGCGGATGCGGCGGTAGCCTTCGACCACGCGCTTGAGGATCTCGTCGGAGATCGACAGCTCGCCCGAGTAGTCGGTGGACGCGACCCACAGGCGCAGGATTTCGGCGCCGAGCGAATCGGACACCTTCTGCGGGGCGATCACGTTGCCCACGGACTTGCTCATCTTGCGGCCCTGGCCGTCCACCACGAAGCCGTGCGTCAGCAGGGCCTTGTAGGGCGGCTGGCCATAGAGCATGCAGCCGGTCAGCAGCGAGGAATGGAACCAGCCGCGGTGCTGGTCCGAGCCTTCCAGGTAGAGGTCGGCGGGCCAGGCCAGCTCGGCGCCGTGCGAGCCGGCGAAGGCGCCGTCCTTGCCGCCCAGCACGGTGGCGTGGGTGCTGCCCGAGTCGAACCACACGTCCAGCGTGTCGCGGTTCTTTTCGTACTGGTCAGCCTCGTCGCCCAGCAGCTCGCGCGGATCCAGCGTCTGCCAGGCCTCGATGCCGCCCTGTTCGACGCGCAGCGCCACCTGTTCGAGCAGCTCGACCGTGCGCGGGTGCAGCTCGCCGGTTTCCTTGTGCACGAAGAAGGCCATGGGCGTGCCCCACTGCCGCTGGCGCGACAGCGTCCAGTCGGGGCGGTTGGCGATCATGGCGTGCAGGCGGGCGCGGCCCCAGGCCGGATAGAAGGCCGTGGCGTCGATGCCGGCCAGGGCCGATTCGCGCAGCGTCGGGCCGCCGTCCTTGGGGGCGACATCCATGCCCGCGAACCACTGGCTGGTGGCGCGGTAGATGATGGGCGTCTTGTGGCGCCAGCAGTGCATGTAGCTGTGCTTGTGCTTTTCCACGTGCATCAGCGTGCCGGCCAGCTTCAGGGCCTCGACGATCTTGGGGTTCGCGTCCCAGATCGACAGGCCGCCAAACAGCGGCAGGCTGTCGGCGTACTTGCCGTCGCCCATGACAGGGCTGATGAAGTCGGTGTCCTTCATGCCGTGCGCCTTGCACGACACGAAGTCCTCGATGCCGTAGGCCGGCGCCGAGTGGACCACGCCGGTGCCCGAATCGGCCGTGACGTAGTCGCCCAGGTAGACGGGCGACGTGCGGTCATAGCCGGGGTTGGCCTTGGCCAGCGGGTGGCGGAAGCGGATTTCGGACAGGGCGGCGCCGGGCGCCGTGGCGATGACTTCGCCTTCGAGCTGCCATTGCTTCAGGCAGTCCTCGACGCGGTCCTTGGCGATCAGCAACAGCGGGCCGGACACGGGCGCGGGCGACACGCGCACCAGCGCGTATTCGATTTCCGGGTGCAGGTTCAGCGCCTGGTTCGACGGAATGGTCCAGGGCGTGGTGGTCCAGATCACGATGGCGCCATCGTCGACCGAATCCAGGCCGAAGGCCTTGGCCAGCGCCGGACGGTCGGCGAAGGGGAAGGCCACGTCCACGGCCGGATCGACGCGGTCGGCGTACTCGACCTCGGCCTCGGCCAGCGCCGAGCCACAGTCGAAACACCAGTTCACCGGCTTCAGGCCGCGGAACACGTAGCCTTTTTCCAGAATGCGGCCGAGCGCGCGGATCTCGTCGGCCTCATTGCTGAAGTTCATGGTCATGTAGGGGCGGTCCCACTCGCCCAGCACGCCCAGGCGCTTGAAGTCCTTGCGCTGGCGGTCGATCTGCTCGAGCGCGTAGGCGCGCGCCTTGGACTGCACTTCCGCCACGGGCAGGTGCTTGCCGTACTTCTTTTCGATCTGGATCTCGATGGGCATGCCGTGGCAGTCCCAGCCCGGCACGTAGTGCGCGTCATAGCCGGCCATGTTGCGGCTCTTGACGATGATGTCCTTCAGGATCTTGTTGACCGCGTGGCCGATGTGGATGTCGCCGTTCGCGTAGGGCGGGCCGTCATGCAGCACGAAGCGCGGACGGCCGCGGCTGGCGGCGCGGATCGCCTGGTAGACGTGGTTTTCCTCCCACTGCGTGATCCAGGCGGGCTCGCGCTTGGCGAGGTCGCCCCGCATGGGGAAGGGAGTGTCGGGCAGGTTGAGGGATTTTTTATAGTCCATGAACGGCAAAATAGGCGCGCGCGTTTCGCGCGTCTTCGGCGATGGCGGCAGTCAGGGAAGGGAGATCGGGAAATTTTTCTTCGTCCCGCAGCTTGTGCAGGAATTCGACTCGCACGAGTTTACCGTAAGCATTGACGGTCTCGTCGAGCAGGTGGGCCTCCAGCAGGACCCGGCCATGGTCCTCGACCGTCGGGCGCACGCCCAGGCTGGCCACGGCCGGCAGGGCGCGGTCGCCCAGGCCGTAGACCTGGACCACGTAGATGCCCGAGCGCGCCGCGCAGCGCGGCGCCACGCGCAGGTTCATCGTGGGAAAGCCCAGCGTGCGGCCCAGCTTCTGGCCATGGATCACGTGCCCGCTGATATGGAACGGGTGGCCCAGCAGGTGGCGCGCGCGGTCCAGATCGCCCACCGCCAGCGCGGTGCGGACTTCGGAGCTGGAAATGCGGTGGCCGTGCTGGTCGGTCACGTCGGCCAGGGTCTGCACCTCGAAGCCGTGCCGCAGGCCGGCCTCGCGCAGCAGGTCGATGTCGCCGCTGCGCTTGTGGCCAAAGCGGAAGTCCTCGCCCACCAGCAGCCAGCGCGTCTGCAGGCCCTGGACCAGCAGGTTCTCTATGAAAGCGTTGGCCGACATTTCGGCCAGCCGGGAATTGAAGCGCTCCACAACCACCTGGGAAATGCCGTAGCGGGCCAGCGCGGCCAGCTTGTCGCGCAGGCCGGAGATGCGGGTGGGCGCCAGTTCGGGCCGGCGGTTCAGGGCGGCAAAGTACTCCCGCGGATGCGGCTCGAAGGTCATCACGGCGGGCGTCAGGCCGCGTTCGCGCGCGACCTGGCAGACGCGCGCGAGCATGGCCTGGTGTCCGCGATGGACGCCGTCGAAATTGCCGATGGTCAAGGCGCTGGGCGCGCGTTGAGCGGGCGGGGGCAGGGATCGGTGGATGCGCAGCGTAGGTTTCACGGACGAGAGTTTACAATTTTGGATTCAGGATCAGTCCGCACCCCGCGCATTCTTGCGCCGGCGGGTGACGGAACGGTCCCCAACCCGCCGCCGCTCCTGGGCAAAATGGTCCGCCGGAGCGGAATGCGCGCCCAGCGCCGCGCGGGGTTTTTTCTCGGAAATCGCTATCTTGCCGGATTCTTCTCTTATCAAGCGCCGCCTGGTCATCCTGATCTCGGGGCGCGGCAGCAACATGCAGGCGCTGGTCCAGGCCTGTCGCGACCAGGGCTGGCCGGCCGAGGTCGTCGCCGTCATCGCCAGTCGGCCGGACGCCGCCGGGCTGGACTGGGCGCGCGCCCAGGGCATCGCCGCCTCGGCCCTGCACCACAAGGAATACGCCAGCCGCGAGGCCTTCGACGCCGCGCTGGCCGAGGAAATCGACCGCCATGCGCCGGATTACGTCATCCTGGCCGGCTTCATGCGCGTGCTGACGCCGGGCTTCGTCAACCATTTCGCGGGTCGGCTGGTGAATATCCATCCCTCGCTGCTGCCGGCCTTCCCTGGCCTGCACACCCATGCCCAGGCGCTGGCCACGGGCGTGCGCGTGCACGGCTGCACCGTGCATTTCGTCACTCCGGTGCTGGACCACGGCCCCATCATCGCCCAGGGCTGCGTGCCGGTGCTGGCCGGCGATACGCCGGAATCGCTGGCCAACCGCGTGCTGGAGGTCGAGCACCGTGCTTTTCCGGCCGCCGTGCGCTGGCTGGCCGAAGGCCGGGTTACGCTGACGCCTGACCACCGGGTGGACGTACAAGGCGATCCCGAGCGCCTGTTCACCTGGTCGCCGGCCGCCTGACGGCCCGCCATCATCCGGCCATCAGGCCCGCAATCGCATTTACCAGGGCGGATCGATGCCGCCTTATTTGGAATACACCATGAGCAAACCCCAATCTCCGCGTTCCCGTCCGGCCGCCGCCAAGGCGGGCGAAGGGCGCGACGGACGGTCTTTCTTCTCGCGCCCGAAGGGCGAGGCCCGCGCCACGGTCGAGCGTTCCGAGCGGCCCGCCCGGGCCTCGGGGCCTGATGGCGGCCGTGGCAGCCATGCCGAACCGCGCGCCCGCCGTGACGCGCCGGCGGGGCGTCGGGACGAAGGGGCGGGCGCCGGCCGCCGCGGATACGGCCGCGACGAGCGCCCGGACCGGCGCCGGCGACACGAAGGCCGCCGGGGGGAAGCCCGCCAGGATCCCCCCGCGCAAGGGGGGGGGCGCGGGGGGGCGGGGGGGGGGGGGGGGGGGGGGGGGGGGGGGGGGGGGGGCCGGGGGGGGGGGGGGGGGGGGGGGGGGGCGGGCGGCCCGCGGGCTGGGGGGGGGGGGGTGTTAGTGGGGGGGGGGGGGGGCGCGGGGGTGGGGGCGGGGGGGGGCGACCCGTTGGGGGGGGGGGCGCGCCGGCGGGGGGCGCGCAATGGGCGCGATTGTAACCTGATCGGCCCGGCGCGGAGTACGGAGCCAGACCCGAGCCAGACTCGAGCAAGACCCGCGCGAGGTCCGCGCGAGGTCCGCGCCAGGCCGGGCGGCGGGCGGCTTCAGGCCGCCTTGGCCGACAGCTTGGTCTGGTACAGCCAGGCCTTGTAGTCGTCCAGGTCGCCGTCGAAAGGACGCACCTGGCCGTCGGCCACGATGATGAACTGGTCGGTGCTGGCGCGCAGCAGGTGGCGGTCGTGCGAGACCAGCACCAGCGTGCCCTCGAACTGCGCCAGCGCGCTGGTCAGCGCCTCGCGCGTTTCCAGGTCCAGGTGGTTGGTGGGCTCGTCCAGCAGCAGCAGGTTGGGGCGCTGCCAGACGATCAGCGCCAGCGCCAGCCGCGCCTTCTCGCCGCCGGAGAACGGCGTGATGGGGCTGGTGGCCATGGCGCCGTTGAAATTGAAACTGCCCAGGAAGTTGCGCAGCTCCTGCTCGCGCACATTGGGCGCGAGCTTGGTCATGTGCCACAGCGGCGATTCGTCATGGCGCAGCATCTCGACCTGGTGCTGGGCGAAGTAGCCGATCGACAGGCCCTTGTTGAACTGGGTGTCGCCGGCCAGCGATTGCAGCTCGCCGGCGATGGTCTTGATGAAGGTCGACTTGCCGGCGCCGTTGATGCCCAGCAGGCCGATGCGCTGTCCGGCCTGCAGCGAGAAATTGATGCCGGACACGATGATCTTCTCGGACACGGCTTGCGTGTCCTCGTCGACGTTGCGGTAGCCGGCCGACACCGCGTCCATGGTCAGCAGCGGGTTGGGCGCGCGCAGCGGCTCGCGGAACTCGAAGGAGAACTCGGCGGCGGCGCGCAGCGGCGCCACTTCCTCCATCCGCGCCAGCGCCTTGATGCGGCTCTGCGCCTGGCGCGCCTTGCTGGCCTGGGCCTTGAAGCGGTCGATGAAGGACTGCAGGTGCGCGCGCTGGCGCATCTGCTTTTCCATCATGCCCTGGGCCAGCACCAGCTGCGCGGCGCGCTGGCGCTCGAACGACGAGTAATTGCCGGAATAGCGCCGCAGCTTGCGCTCGTCGATGTGCACCACGACATTGACCACTTCGTCCAGGAAGTCGCGGTCGTGCGAGATGATGAGCAGCGTGCCCGGATAGCGCTTGAGCCAGTCCTCCAGCCAGATGATGGCGTCCAGGTCCAGGTGGTTGGTGGGCTCGTCAAGCAGCAGCAGGTCGGACGGGCACATCAGCGCCTGCGCCAGGTTCAGGCGCATGCGCCAGCCGCCCGAGAAGCTGGTCAGCGGCAGCCGCATCTGTTCCTGCGTGAAGCCCAGGCCGGTCAGCAGCTGCTCGGCGCGCGAGTGCGCGGTGTAGGCGTCGGCGTCGGCCAGCGCGGCGTAGATCTCGGCCATGCGCAGGCCGTTCTCGGCGCTTTCCGGCTCGGCTTCCAGCGCGGCCAGCTCGGCCTCCAGCTGGCGCAGCGTGGCGTCGCCGTCGATGGCGTACTCGATGGCCGGGCGGTCCAGCGCCGGCGTTTCCTGGGCCACGTGCGCCATGCGCCAGGTGGCCGGATAGTCCAGGTCGCCCTGGTCGGCGTGCAGCACGCCGCGCAGCAGCGCGAACAGGCTGGACTTGCCGGCGCCGTTGGCGCCGATGAGGCCGATCTTGTCGCCGGGGTTGAGCAGCAGGTCGGCTTTGTCGAGCAGCGGCTTGACGCCGCGCGCGAGGGAAACTTGTTGGAAGCGGATCATGGTCGAAGCGGAAACTGGGGCGGGCCGGCGCGGTTCCGCCGCGCGCGACATGGCGCGCATGGCGGGATGCCGGGCGCGGGATTCCTGCCTGGAGTTCAAGCGGCCCGCGCGCGGAACGGCACGGCGCTGGGCCTGGCGCAGTGCCGCGAAGTGCGGCGTCGTGCGCGTGAGGAACCGTATTGTACCGGGCCGGCGTGGCAATGCCGTTGCAGGGCTGGCGCGGCGGTATGGACGAGGGCGAGCGCGCGGTGCGCGCTCAGGCGGCGGCGATGGCGGCGGCCAGCGCCAGCACGCGTTCGGCTTCGCGCGCGTGCAGGTTCTCGACCAGCGAGCCGTCCACCACCGCGACGCCGTGGCCGCCGGCCTGGGCGTCGCGCCAGGCCTGCAGCCGCTTGCGCGCGGTGGCGATTTCTTCGTCGCTCGGCGCATAGGCCGAGTTGGCGGCGGCGATCTGGCGCGGATGGATCAGCGTCTTGCCGTCGAAGCCCTGGTCGCGGCCTTGCTCGCAGGCCAGCGCCAGGCCGGCGTCATCGGCCAGGTCCAGGTGCACGCCGTCCAGCGCCGCCAGTCCGTGGGCGCGTGCGGCCATGACGGCGAGCGAGCGCGCCAGCAGGGTTTCCTCGCGGCCCGGCGTGTGGCGCGCATGCAGATCCTTGACCAGGTCCGACGTGCCCACGACCAGGGCCGCCAGCCTTGGATGGCCGGCGATGGCGTCCAGCCGCAGAAAGCCCAACGGCGTTTCGCACATGGCCCACAACGGCAGGTCCGCGGGCGCGCCGGCCGCGTCCAATGCCCGCGCCAGCGCGTCCAGCTGGGCCGGGTTTTCAACCTTGGGCAGCAGCACGGCGTCGGCGCCGGCGCGCCCGCGGACCTGCCGTTGTGGGCCATGTG
>NZ_JAGTJY010000490.1:0-501 GCF_018195695.1 Achromobacter sp. Marseille-Q0513
GATCAGGCGCTCCGCCTCCAGTGTGCGCAGCGCCTCGCGCAGCGTGCTGCGGCTGATGCCCAGCTGCTCGCAAAGCTCCTGTTCGCGCAAGCGTTCGCCGCCCTTCATGCGGCCTTCCATGATGGACGAACGCAGGTATTCCTCCACGCGCGAGCGCAGGGTGGCGGGTTTCTCGAAAATCGCGCTGTTGGGATTGGGCATGGCAGTCTCTGAGGATCCCCGCGGCACAATTGCCGGCCGCGCGGAGCAGCGGAACCAGGCCGCCGCGGCAATGTAAAGACGCAATATATCCCAGGGCCTGTCGCCCCCGAAAACGGCCCTGGGGCCGGCTGCCGCTACAAACCCAGGTAAGCTTTGCGCACACGGCTGTCCTCCATCAGTTCGCGGCTGTTTCCCGACAGCGCCATGGCCCCCGATTGCAGCACGTAGGCGTGTTCGGCCACCGACAGCGCCAGGCGCGTATTCTGCTCCACCAGCAGGATCGTCAGTCCGCTCCTGTGT
>NZ_JAGTJY010000491.1:0-499 GCF_018195695.1 Achromobacter sp. Marseille-Q0513
GCCGGCCAGGACGTCAACGCGCGCGCGGCGGACGTCACCGCCGGCAAGCAGCTGGCCGTGGGCGCGGGGCGCGACATCAACCTGATCGCCGGCGTGGAATCCGGTTCGGCGCGCGACGAGATGTACTACAAGACGCGCGGCTTCCTGTCGAGCAAGACCACGCACACCATCAAGTCCGGCGACTGGGAACAGGCCCAGGGCTCAACCTTCACCGGCGACACCGCCGTGCTGATGGCCGGCCGCGACCTGAACGTGGCCGGCTCCAACGTCGGCGCGCAAAAGGACCTGGTCTTGTCCGGCGGACGCGACGTGAACATCGTGGCCGGCGAAAACGCCTCGGACAGCTATGACTACAAGATGGTCAAGAAGTCCGGCTTCGGCGCGCTGGGCGGTTTGAGCTTCGGCACGCGCCAGCAGACCGATTGGGTCGACGGCAAGAAGGTCTTCCATACCGCCAGCACCGTGGGCAGCGTCGAAGGCAATGTGCTGATCAACGCCG
>NZ_JAGTJY010000492.1:0-499 GCF_018195695.1 Achromobacter sp. Marseille-Q0513
GCGCCGGCGGCATCGGCAAGTTCATTTGCATCGGGTTGAACTACGCGGATCACGCGGCCGAGTCGAACATGGCGATTCCGGCGGAGCCGGTAGTGTTTGGCAAGTGGCTGTCGGCCGTCGTCGGCCCGAACGATGACGTGCGCATTCCGCGTGGTTCGGAAAAGACCGATTGGGAAGTGGAGCTGGGCGTGGTCATCGGCCAGACCGCCTCGTACATCGACGAGGACCAGGCGCTCGACCACGTCGCGGGATATTGCGTGATCAACGACGTTTCGGAGCGGGCCTTCCAGATCGAGCGCGGCGGTACGTGGGACAAGGGCAAGGGCTGCGACACCTTCGGTCCGATCGGTCCCTGGCTGGTGACGCGCGACGAGGTGCCCGATCCACACCGGCTGCGGCTTTGGCTGGAGGTGGACGGCAAGCGCTACCAGAACGGCAGCACGGCCACCATGATTTTCCAGGTACCCGCATTGATCGCCTATCTGAGCCGATTCACGAC
>NZ_JAGTJY010000493.1:0-497 GCF_018195695.1 Achromobacter sp. Marseille-Q0513
GACGGCACCACCACCGCCACCGGCAAGCTCGACCTGACCGATGTCGACGTCAACGACAAGCACACCTGGACGCTGGGCAACGGCGGCAAGGGCGAGTACGGCACGCTGACCGTCGACAACAAGGGCAACTGGACCTACACGCTGAACAACGACAGCGACAAGGTCCAGGCCCTCAAGCAGGGCGAGACCGCCACCGACAAGATCACCGTGACCGTCGACGACGGCCACGGCGGCACGGCGACCCAGACCATCGTCATCACCATCACCGGCACCAATGACGCCGCCGTCATCACCGGCAACGGCGCGGGCACGGTCAAGGAAGACGATACGCTCACCACCGGCGGCAAGCTCAATGTCACCGACAAGGACGCCGGCGAGGCCGTGTTCAACGCCCAGACCAACGTCAAGGGCGAGCACGGCACGTTCTCCATCGACAAGGATGGCAACTGGAAGTACGACCTGAACAACAGCGATCCCAAGGTGCAAGCCCTGGGCGT
>NZ_JAGTJY010000494.1:0-494 GCF_018195695.1 Achromobacter sp. Marseille-Q0513
GCACGTGGCTGGCCGACATGCTGCATAGAGACTTCGGCATGACCACGCACGCCGTGGGCTTCTCCTATGACCGGGAACTCTATCGCGTCCTCCCAAGAAAGAACCCTGAAACAAAGAACATCTTCTTCTACGCGCGTCCAAATACCGCCCGGCGCTCGTTTGAACTGGGCGTGTTGGTGCTCGCCGAAGTCGCCAAGCGCCACCCTGACGCCATCGCAGTGCTTGCCGGTGCGGACCTGAGCGGCTATGAAATCCCGTTCAAACATACCAATCCAGGCATCGTCGATCTGGCAGATCTGCCAGCCCTGTACGCGCAATGCGATGTCGGCCTGGTCCTGTCCTTCTCCAATCTGTCGTTGCTGCCGCTCGAGCTCATGGCTTGCGGCGTTCCCGTGGTCAGCAACCGCGCGCCTTGTACCGAGTGGCTGCTCTCTGACGAAATCGCTCTGCTTGAACGTCCTACCGTCCTGGCCCTGGCCAATGCGATCTGCACG
>NZ_JAGTJY010000495.1:0-493 GCF_018195695.1 Achromobacter sp. Marseille-Q0513
CCGGACGGCCCGCCGCGCCGTCCGGCCCCGGCACGTCGATGCCGATCGAGCGCAGCGCGTCGGCGCTGGCCGACAGCCGGCCCTGCGCATCCCGGAACCGCAGCAGTTGCGAGGTATTGGCGCCGTTGATGCTCACTTCCAGGAATACGTCGCGCTCGGCGAGATCGCCGAACGACACCAGTTGATCAGGCACGTCCGCCGCCTGCGCCATCGCGCACGACAGAGCCAGCGCGATGCTCCAGGCGCGTCGGCCACGTGTACGGGAAGCGCATACCGCCATAGGCTGCCTACCTCTGGCGCGCCGCCTTCTGCCCAGGCCGGCGCGCGGCCAGTCAGTCCATCCGGGGCGCCACCGAGATCGTGCCGCCATTGATCAGGGCCTTGATGCGCACCGGTCCCGCCGCCTGCTGCCGGCCCGGGATGCGCCATTGCCGCTGGCGCTGGGCCAGCGCATAGCCCACCAGCCCGTCGACCTCGGCCACCGGCTTGCCGC
>NZ_JAGTJY010000496.1:0-489 GCF_018195695.1 Achromobacter sp. Marseille-Q0513
TCGCCGTACCAGGCGCGAGAGAGCGTGACTTCGTGGACAGGGCCGCCGATGTAGTTGCCCGTTTTTTCGTCGAACACCGCGCGTCCGAACTTGTCGCCGGTGTATTCCATGAGCGTTTGACCAGGCCCGGTCGCATCGCCAGCGAAAGTCCACCGCTTCAGCTCGCCCAGCAGCGCCCAGAGAATCTGCTCCTGCTGGCGAGTCGGGGCATTGGCCAGTTCGAGGATGAAGGGCACGTCGCGGCGAAGGTCGGCCGTGATGCGGGCGGGCTTGATGACAGAGAAGTGGCGGTGGCGCGCGAAGTCCATGCCAATTGCCCAACGCCCGGTAAAGCCGCGCTGCGCTTCGTTGAGGACGGGCATGAGCGTGGTGGCAATCCACGACGCGCACCAGATTTCGCGCTCTTTTTCCGAACGCTTCGGGAAGTCGTCGCTGAAAGCGATACGGAGCACGGGGCGCACTTCCGGCATCGCCCGCTCAATCCAGACC
>NZ_JAGTJY010000497.1:0-485 GCF_018195695.1 Achromobacter sp. Marseille-Q0513
GCATCCCGCAAGGCATGGTGCCGAACTATCCGGGGCAGTTCTCGGCCTTCGGTTTCATCATGACCGATGCGCGGGTCGATCGGCACCGCACCGTGCAGCAGGTGTCGCGGCGATTCGAGGGGGCGCGGGTCTCGACGGCGATGCGGGATCTGGTGGCCGACGCGGTCGGCGAGTTGCGCGACCAGGGCTACACGCAGGGCATCGAGGTGTACCGCTCGGTCGAGGCGCGCTACCTGGGACAGAACCATGAACTCGAGGTCGTGGTCGACGGCGACGACTTCGACGGCGCCGCCGCCGATGCCTTGTGGAGCCGGTTCCACGAGCAGCACGAGGCGCGCTTCGGCTTCGCCATCCCGGGCGAAACCATCGAGATGGTCAATCTGAAAGTGATTGTCGTGGCGGTGTCCGGCAAGCCCGCGCTGCGCGAGGTGCCCAAGGGGCAGGGCAGCCCCGCGCCCTCCGGCCGCCGCCGCGTGCGCATGGAT
>NZ_JAGTJY010000498.1:0-482 GCF_018195695.1 Achromobacter sp. Marseille-Q0513
GATGTAGGTCGCGTAGAACTTGCTGCTGAACTCGGCCTTGTCGTTCTGCTTGAAGTCGCCGGTCGGCACCTCGTAAAACGAGGCGGTGAGAAACACCACGTAGGGCACCTGTTGGGTGCGGCCTTGACTGGTGTAGGTTTCCAGGCTGCCGCGCGCCTGAAGCTGCACCGGGGTGAACGGGTCGAGCAGCTTGGGCCACACGTTGGCGTAGAACGAGTTCCACTTGATCTCGCCTTCCAGCGCCTCGAAGCCGCTGGGCAGCTTGATCGCGCCGACCATGCCCACGGCCTTGTGCTCGGCCATCTTGAACTTCACCACCGGGAGCTTGAACTCCTCGGCCTGGCCCAACAGGCTGTTGCCGTCGATGTAGATGTTCGCGTTGTTGAGCGTGTTTACTTGAATACCGGCCACGATTGGCTCCTTTCAGATTGGTTGGATGTTCAGGAGGACTTCGTGCCCAACTGGTTGAGGTAGTCGATGTT
>NZ_JAGTJY010000499.1:0-482 GCF_018195695.1 Achromobacter sp. Marseille-Q0513
GCGTAGGACTGGTCGATGAATGTGCGCTCGAAGATCGGGCGGATGACAGCATAGATGGCGTGCTGCACCACGATGTCGCCGAACCACGGGGCGCAGATTTCGCGGGTCTTGGGTTCATGCACCAGGAACCGCTTGTAGCCGCGAACCTCGTAGCTGCCATCATGCAGACGGCGGTGCAGCCAATCGAGCACGGCCCCGGCGCGGATGTCGAACCAAAAGCAGGCTTTGCGCAGGCGCTTTCCGCGCCTGGCCTCGACGTAGGCATCGAACAGTGCCTCGCGGGTGAAGGTCTGCTCAAACAGGTTTCCGTGCCGTTTCATTGCCCCTCCATTCCAAAAAAAACTCCGCGCTGGTCTTCGGGATGCCCCTACCAAAAAGCGCGGAGTGACTACGAGTTCGCCGCCCGCAGCGCGGGCAAGCAGGACGACCTATCCCTATGGCTCCACTATCCCCATTCGAGGTTTGAGGAAGAAGCCGCAGTC
>NZ_JAGTJY010000049.1:0-33279 GCF_018195695.1 Achromobacter sp. Marseille-Q0513
CCGGCGCCTTGATGTCCTCCAGATTGATCCCGCCGAACGTCGCCTCCAGCCCGGCGATGATCTCCACCAGCTTGTCCGGGTCCGTCTCGTTGATCTCGATGTCGTATACGTCCAGGCCGGCGAACTTCTTGAACAGCACCGCCTTGCCTTCCATCACCGGCTTGGACGCCAGCGCGCCGATATTGCCCAGGCCCAGCACCGCCGTGCCGTTGGTGATCACGCCCACCAGATTGCCGCGCGCCGTGTAGCGGAACACATTGGCCGGGTCGGCCACGATTTCCTCACAGGCCGCCGCCACGCCGGGCGAATAGGCCAGCGCCAGGTCGCGCTGGTTGACCAGCGGCTTGGACGCCACGACCGAGATCTTGCCGGGGACCGGATACTGGTGATAGTCCAGGGCTGCCTGGCGGTCGGATGGGGAATTCATGGGGCGATGCCTCCTTGGGCTTGAAGTATGGAAAAATTCTAGGCCCAACGGCATAAGGTATTCATAAGGTTTTAATATTGTTCAATCATAAAAAAGTTATGCATTAGATATGACCCCAATATATGACCTCGTTTAATCCCGAGGAAGTCGTCCGGAAACTGGGCTCGCGGCTCAAGATGCGGCACCTGATGCTGCTGCTGCAGATCGAGCAGCACGGGTCGCTGACCCGGGTCGCCGAGCAGATGGCGACCAGCCAGCCGGCCGTGACCAATGCCCTGTCCGAACTCGAAAGCATGTTCGGCGTGCCGCTGTTCGAGCGCTCCGCGCGCGGCATGACGCCCACCCCGCTGGGCGCGGTGGTGCTGGCGCGCGCCCGCGCCCTGGTCCACGACCTGGGCCACATGGTCCAGGAAATGGAAGCCCTGGCCACCGGCCACGCGGCGCACCTGAACATCGGCGCCATTCCCTTCGTCTCGGGCCAGATGCTGTCGGCCGCCATCGGCCGCACCCTGCCGCAAGGCCGCGGCATCACCGCCACCATCCACGAGGGCCAGGGCCCCGCCCTGCTGCGCCAGCTGCGCGACCATACGCTGGATATCGTGGTCGGCTGGGCCACGCCATCCGTGGACCTGAGCGGCATGCGCTTCGAGACGCTGTACCACCAGCCGCCCCGGCTCATCGCCAGCCGCCGGCTGGCCGCCCGGCTGGGCCGCTCGCGGCTGGAATGGAACATGCTGGCGGACCTGGACTGGATCCTGGGCACGGCCGACAGCCCGATCCGCGAGCAGGTGGCCTATATCTTCCTGCGGGCCGGCCTGGCCCCGCCCACGCCGCTGGTGCAAAGCGACTCGGCCAAGCTGATCGGCGAAATGATCGTGGCCAACGAACGCGCCGTCTCCATCCTGCCGGCCGACATCGCCGAGGAGCTGGTGCGCATCGCCGGCGTGGCCATCGTGCCCTACTCGCTGGACTGGACGATGCCGCCCATCTCGCTGTTCATGCGCGACGAAGGCCCGAGCCGCAATGTCGAGGCGCTGTTCTCGGCGGCCCTGCGCGAGGTCTATACGCACGGCCTGCGCTGAGGCCCGCCCGGGCGCGCCGCCGGCAGCGACCGACGCGGCCCGCCCGGGCGCTTGCCGCGCGCCCGCGCGCCGCGCGATACTGCAAGCCCCGCGTTCCCTGCCTTCCGGCGGCCCGTTCCATGCCCGCAAGCCAGTTCCTCATGCAGCGCAGCGCCCTGGCCGGCGTGCAGGCCGTGGCCGCGCGCAGCGACCGGACCTTCGCGCGCCACTCGCACGAACAGTTCGGCATCGGCGTGATCCGCCATGGCGCGCAGGCCTCGCACAGCGGACGCGGCCAGGTGCAGGCCCAGGCCGGGCAGGTCATCACCGTCAATCCCGGTGAAATCCATGACGGCGCGCCGATGGGCGACGCGGGCCGCGCGTGGCAGATGCTCTACCTGGATCCCTCGGTCGCCGCCGACGCGGCCCGCGAGTTCCTGCCTGCCGGCGACTTCGAGTTTCCGCAACCCGTGTTCGACGATCCCTTCCTGGCGCGGGACGTGCTGGCGCTCTACGCCCAAGCCACCGCCAGCGCCGAAGCGCTGGCCTGCGACGCGCTGCTGCTGCGCGTGCTGGCGCGCGCGGCGGGCGGGCGCGGCGCCGACGCCGCCGCGCCATCCGCGCCCTCGGCCATCCGTCACGCCCGCGCCCGCATCGATGACGATCCGGCGGCCTGCCTGTCGCTGGCCGACCTGGCCGCCGCCTGCGGCCTGAGCCGCTACCAGACGCTGCGCGCCTTTGCCCGCGACACCGGCATGACACCGCATGCCTACCAGGTCCAGCGCCGGCTGCTGCTGGCGCGCGGCTGGATCCGGGCCGGCGCCACGCTCGCCGACGCGGCGGCGGCCGGCGGCTTCTCGGACCAGAGCCACATGACCCGCCTGTTCGTCCGCGCCTACGGGCTGTCGCCGGGCCGCTACGCGGCCGCCGCGCGCCCCGCCTGAGCGCCTGCCCCCGCGCCTGCAATTTCGTTCAAGACCCGCGGTCGGCCGTCCGCCTACGCTGCGTGCTTTTCCACGGAAAGGCCGGACGTCCATGAGCAGCGCAGCAAGCAAGCCACTTCAATCCCCGGGCGACCGAATGCAAGGCTATGCCTACCTGGCCGCCGCGATGGCGCTGGTCGGCAGCACGGTGGTCGCCAGCAAGATCATCGCGGCGGGGCTTCCCCCTTTCACCGCCACGGCCCTGCGTTTCGCGCTGGCGCTGCCCTGCTTCCTCCTGATCATGAAACTGACCGGCGCGTCCCTGCCCCGGCTCGGCGCGCGCGACTGGGCGCTGCTGACGGCACAGGCCGCGGCCGGCAGCGTGGGCTACACGGTGCTGCTGATCGCCGGCCTGCAGCGCGCCTCGGCGGTGGACGCCGGCATCATCCTGGGCGCATTGCCGCTGGTGTCCGCCGCGCTGGCCGTGACGCTGCTGGGCGAACGGCCCGGCCGCGCCACGCTGGCCGCGATCGCGGTCGCCACGGCGGGCGTGTGGCTGACGATGGCCGGTCCGGCCAGCCAGGCGGGCGCCTCGTCCTTGACGGGCAATGCGCTGGTGCTGGGCGCCGTGTGCTGCGAAGGCCTGTTCATCCTGCTGCACAAGCGGCTGCGCGCGCCGGTGCCGCCGCTGGCGCTGTCGACCATCATGACCGCCATCGGCCTGGCTGCCTCGGCGCTGGCGAGCCTGCTGGCCGAGGCGCCCTGGACGCTGGCGCTGCCCGCCGACGCGGTGCTGGCCGTGGCCTACTACGCGCTGGCGCCCACGGTGGGCGGCTTCCTGCTGTGGTACGCGGGCGCCGCCCGCAGCAATGGCGCGGAAGCCGCGCTGTTCACCGCGGTCGCGCCGGTATGCGCCGTGCTGCTGGCGGCCGGCCTGCTGGGCGAGGCGCTGCAGGTCCGCCAGCTCGCCGGCATGGCCTGCGTGCTGGCGGCGATCGCGCTGCTGGGGCTGTCGAGCCGCGCCTCCGCTCGCGGTTCGCGCTAGGGCGCGGACACGCAGATGCACGAGCCGCGTCCGCCCCTAGCCGCGACTGAACGCCAGCGCGAAGTCCTCGGAGAAGATCTCGGCCAGCGCGCGTCGCAGCGCGACGGCGCGCTCGGCGCCGTAGGCGGCCTCGAAACGGGCCTGCGCGTCGGTCCACAGGCGGCGCGACTGTGTCAGCTTCTCGCAGCCGGCATCCGTGAGCGCGACGCGGCGGCTACGCCCGTCGCGCAGGTCGCGCGTGGTGCGGACATAGCCATCGCGCACCAAGGGCTTGAGGTTGTGCGCCAGCGCCGAACGATCCAGCACCAGCAGACGGGCCAGGTCGGTCATGGACGGCGCGCCGGCGCGCGCGATGTGGGACAGGATGGAGTGCTGCGACACCTTCAGCCCGCACGGCGCGAGCACGGCATCGTAGAGCTGCGAGACACGGCGGGGGGCCTTGCGCAAGGCCGCGCCATGGCAAATCAGGGAATCCTCGCGCTCGATCGGAAAAACGGCAATGACGTCGGACATGGCGGTTCGGACGGCAAGAGGTGGCGGAAGCGGCGGGAATGCCGGACGCCGCGGGGCAAGCCCTCGGCGCGGCCGGAACCCCATACGCTACAACCGGCGCTCCGGGCAGTCCAGCCCCGCCCCCTATTCCGCCGAAGCTGGCGCCGCCTCGCCGCGGGTAGCGCCCGGCGCGCCGCGCAGGGCATGTGCCACCAGTTCCTCGGCATAAGCGGGCAGGTCGCCGCGCACGCACAGCACGAGATCGCGCGCGGCCCAGTCATCACTCAGATCCAGCCGCCGGAAGCCGGCCGAACGCCCGTGCCGGACGGCGGCGGCGCGCGGCACGACCGCCACGCCCACGCCCTGGCCCACCATTCGGCAAACCGCGTCGAAACCGCGCAGCCGCACGCGGTAGGACAGGCTCTTGCCATCGCGGCGCGCATGCTGCGCGACATGCTCCTGCAAGGCGCTGCCTTCGACCAGCCCGACGAAATCCTCGTCCGCGGCCTCGGCCAGCGCGACGGCTCCGCGCGCGGCCAGCGGATGCCCGGCGGGCACGATCAGGCATAGCGGGTCGTGGCGGAACACCGCCACCCGCAGGCCGCCCAGGTCGGCCGAGTCCGCCAGCACGCCGATATCGCAGGTGCCGGCGCGCAAGGCGTCGGCGATCTCGTGGCTGGGCCGCTCTTCCAGGTCCACCGACACGCGCGGATGCCGCAGAAGGAATTCGCCCAGCACCGGCGGCAGGTGCTCGCTCAGCGCCGTGGTGTTGCATTGCACGCGCACCAAGCCCTTCAAGCCCTGGCCGTACTGGTCCAGGTCGCCGCGCATGCGGTCCATCTGCGCCAGCACCAGCCGCGCATGATGCGCCAGCGTGCGCCCGGCCGGCGTCGGCTCCGCGCCGCGCGGGCCGCGCAACAGCAAGGGCACGCCCAGCGTGTCTTCCATGCCGCGCACGCGCTCGCTGGCCGAGGCCAGCGTCATGTTCGAACGCCGGGCGCCGGCGGTGATGGAGCCCGTTTCCTGCACATGCAGGAACAGCCGCAGGTCGGTGAGATCGAAGCGCATGCAAGGATCGTAGCACCGCAGGCTATGGAATTCCCGAACCCTGCATACGCAAGTTCCCGATAGGGCCGCGCCAGGCGTGCGCCGAAAATGAACGGCATACCCGTATTTCCAACCTTGATTCCGGTGCTCTCCATGCCAACCCCAGCCACTCCCAGCTACCTTTCCGATCCTGCCGCGCCTGCCTTACCATCAGTTTTTTCCATAGCCTTGGCGGTCGGCGCCGACCGTCGGGAGGTCCGGCCATGAGCCCCGCCGACCTGATGATGCCCGGCGCCACGCCGCTGCTGGCGGTCGCGGCGGCGGCCGTCTTCCTCCTGGCCGGCGTGATCAAGGGCGTGGTCGGGCTGGGACTGCCCACCATTTCCATGGCCCTGCTGGCGCTGATCATGGCGCCCGCGCAAGCCGCCGCGCTGCTGGTGGTGCCATCGCTGGTCACCAACCTGTGGCAGGCGCGGCCCGCCGCGACTTTCGGCCCGATCTGGCGGCGCATCGCCGGCATGCAGGCGGGCGCTTGCGCGGGCACGCTGGCGGGCGCCTGGTGGCTGGGCGCGCCATCCGGCGCCTGGGCCGGCGCATGCCTGGGCGTCGCGCTGGTCCTGTACGCGGCCTGGGGCCTGTTCGGTTCGCCGCCCGCCATTCCCGCGCGGCGCGAAGGCGCGCTGGGCCTGGCGGTGGGCGTCGCGACGGGACTGGTCACCGCCGCCACCGGCGTGTTCGTGATCCCGGCCGTACCCTATCTGCAGGCGCTGAACCTGGGTAAGGACGGGCTGATCCAGGCCATGGGAATCTCCTTCTCGGTATCCACGCTGGCGCTGGCCGCGGGCCTGTGGCTGAACGGCAGCTACGGCGCGGATACGGCGGGCGCCTCGCTGCTGATGCTGCTGCCCGCGCTGCTGGGCATGGGACTGGGACAATGGCTGCGCGGCCGGCTGTCGCCGCGCGTCTTCAAGCTGTGCTTCATGGCGAGCCTGGCGCTGCTGGGCATCTACCAGGTCGTCCAGGGCCTGGCCGGCGCGGGCCATTCCTAGACGCGAAGCGCGAGCAGCGCCGTTGGCCGCGCGCGGTCGGGATGCTCCCGTCCACGCGCCTCGCTTCGCGCGCCCGGCGCCTCAGGCGGCCAGGCGGCGCTCGTCGCCCGGACCGATGGCGATCGACATCTCGCGCCAGCGCGCCAGTTCCTGCTGCACGGACTGGATCTTGCTGCGAGCCTGGTCGAAGGCGTCGCGGCCCAGGAACAGATGCCGTGGCGCGTACTGGGCCTGCGAGGCCTGGATCAGGGTGCGCGCGACCTGGGCCGGCACGCGCGCCACGCCCGGATAGACCAGCGTGACGCGCACGCCGTGCGGCGCGGCTTCGACGGCCAGCGCCTCGGTCAGGCCGCCCAGCGCGAACTTGGCCGCGCTGTACGCGCCCCAGCCCTCGGCCGCGCCATCGAAGCCCATGATCGACGACACGTTGAACACATGCCCGCCACGCTGCGCGCGCAGGCGCGGCATCGCGGCGCGTATCACGTTCATGGCGCCGAAGACGCCGATATCGAAGCCCTCGCGCAGCGCCGCGTCCGACAGCTGATCCAGCGGCCCCTGCGCGGCGCAGGCGGCGTTGTTCACCACCACGTCCAGGCCGCCGAAGGCGGCATGCGCCGCGTCGACCGCGCGCCGCACGCTGCGTTCATTACCCAGGTCCACGGCCAGCGGCAGCAGGCGGCCATCGAGCGCCGCGCCGGTCGCTTCCAGCAGGGCGTCCACGTCGCGCGAGGTCGCCGCCACGCGATGACCCTGCTCCAGCAGGGCCCTGACCAGCGCCAGCCCCAATCCCGCGGAGGCCCCGGTCACAAACCAGATTTTTCCGGATTCCATGCTCATCCCTTCCCAAGAACCTGGCGCGGGCCGGATGGCGCCGCGCCATGGAAAGGAATGTTAGGAAACGAGGCGCGCAGCGTACAGCCGCGTTCTTGCGGGAAACCTGCCTAATCCTGCAATCCCGCCAAGAGGCCTCAGCCCAGCGCGCTGCGATAGTGCTCGGCGTCGAAGGCCGGCGCATCGGCCGCCAGCGCCGGCGCGGCCGCGTCCTGCGCGGGTTCGCCGGCGGCAACGCCGAACAGCGACAGCTCGGCCCTGACCAATGCTTGAACAAAATCCGTCATGATGTTTTCTCCATGCTGAAACTATGCGCTCGCCGCCCGCTAGGCCGGCGGCGCGGGAAAAGCAGGGGTTCATCTTGGCCGCAGGCCGCCAGGGCGTCCATTTGGTTTGTTCAATCGCGGCGATTGACGCAGCCCTGGAACCGGCGCGGACGGTCGCGCCGGCCGGAGCATGGCCGCACAGGCTGCCGCCGTCCCGCGCGCATCGCGCCTCAGGATGCGAAGCGGCGCCGCCGTCCGGTCTGCGCCACTGCCTGCACCAGCGCCCGTGCGGCGGGCTCCTCCGAACGCAGGAACGCATAGAAGCGCGCCTTGGGCAACACCGGCATGCCATCCTCGCGCCCCAGCTCGCGCAGCCCCTCGCGCAACTGGCTGCGCGCCACCGGCGCCACCGCGAAACCCGCCCTGGCGGCGGCCACGCAGCCGGCCATGCTGGCGCTCTCGAACGCGGGATGCCAGTCGCGCCGGGCGCGTCCCAAGGCCGCGATGGCCGCCTCGCGATAGACGCAAGGTTCCGGGAACACCGCCAGCGGCACGCGTTCCGCCGGCGGCCAGGGCTGGTCCGCACCCCAGGCCCAGACCAGCTCCTCTTCCCAAAGCAGCTCGCCGCCATCCTGCACGCGCGCGCACTGCTTGCCGAACACCAGATCCAGCCTGCCGCGCGCCTGTTCGCGCAGCAGGTCGGCGGTCACGCCCACCCTCAGCTCCAGCGAGGCCTCGGGATGCGCCCGGCGGAACGCCTGCAGCACGTCGGCCAGCCAGGCGCCGGCGAAATCCTCCGACGATCCCACGCGCAACCGTCCCTTGATCCGCGAGCCGCGCAGCCGGGCGCGCGCCTCGCGCTCCAGCAGCACCAGGTTGCGCGCGTAGGCGTACAGCGTCTCGCCCGCTTGCGTCAGCGCGAAGCTGCGCGTGGTCCGCGCCAGCAGCGCCGCGCCCGCCGCCGACTCCAGCCGCTTGATATGGCCGCTGACGGCCGACGGCGTCAGGCCCAGCGCCTCGCCCGCCAGGGCGAAGCCGCCGCTGTCGACCACCTCCAGGAATGTGCGCAGCAGCACCAGGTCCAGCACCGGCCCGGAAACCGGATCGACGTGCGCGGACGGCATTTCTTTGGTCATGATTCGTGGACAATAAAGCAGAATTATTCACCAATCATAATCTTCAACACTCCTATGATCGAAGCGAGACGACTCTCAGGAATGTTCCACCATGTCCGCCTATCACCACGTAAAAACCTCGCAGCTCGACATCGCCTATCTGGAATGGAATCCGGCCGGCGCGCGCGCCGCCGTGCTGCTGCATGGCTGGCCCGACAGCCCCGAAGGCTGGAACACCGTGGCCGGCAGGCTGGCCGCCTCGGGCTACCGAGTGCTCTGCCCGGCGCTGCGCGGCTTCGGCCCGACCCGCTTCCTGCGCGACGACACGCCCCGCAGCGGCGAACTGGCCGCATTGGGCCGCGACCTGCTGGACTTCTGCTCGGCGCTGGGCCTGGAGCGCCCCGTGCTGGTCGGCCACGACTGGGGCGCGCGCGCCGCGGGCAACGCCTGCGGCCTGGACGCCGGCGCGGCCTCGCGCCTGGTGCTGATATCGATCGGCTACGGCACCAACAGCCCGGACCAGCCCATGTCGCTGTCCCAGGCACGCAATTACTGGTATCACTGGTTCATGGCCACGCCCAGGGGCGCCGCCACCCTCCGCGACAGCCGGCGGGAATTCACGCGCTACATGTGGGACACCTGGTCGCCCGCCGGCTGGTACCAGGAATCCGACTTCGACGAAGCCGCCCGCGCCTTCGACAATCCGGACTGGGCCGAGGTGGTGCTGCACTCCTATCGCCAGCGCTGGGACCACGCCCAGGGCGACCCGGCCTATGCCGAAGATGCCGCGCGCCTGACGCCGGCGCCGGTGCTGGCCGTGCCGACCCTGGTGCTGCACGGCGGGGCCGATGCCTGCAATTCGCCCGCCACGTCCGAGCACAAGGACGCCTATTTCAGCGGCCGCTATCAACGCCGCGTGCTGGACGGCGTTGGCCATTTCCCGCAGCGCGAGGCGCCGCAAGCGGTGGCCGAGGCCATCCTGAGATTCTGCGAACCGGCCTGAAACCCGGCGCGGGATCCGCCCGGACACGGGCCGTCGGCCGGCCCGCGCCCCTGCCCGGCCCCGGAATGACGGATAATTCCGCCTGTGCGCCGCCGCCCGCCGGGCGGCGGCTTTTCGCGGGCCTGTCGCCCGCGCCCGTAATCCGGAGTCAGCTATGCATCGCGGCATCGAGGCGATCGAACATTTCATGGAATCCATCGGCCTCGTCTGGCGGCCCGGCGCCACCGCAAGCGCGGAGCTGCGCGCCAGCTACCGCATCGGCAACACGCGGCCGCTGGGGATTGACTGCACGCTGGTGGAATTCCACTGCGACGCCAAGCGTCCGAAGATCTGGGTGCCCGAGTTCTCGCGCACCAGTTTCCATCAGTGGTTCGAAGTGCCCTACCAGGATTTCGAGTTCACGCCCGGCGGCTCGATGCTGAAGATCAAGGCCGCCGCGCGCGGCAACGCGCCCCCGTACAGCGTGGGCCTCAAGCCGCTGGCCTGACGCCCGCGCGAGGGCGGCTGCCGCCTACAGCTGCTTGTACATGATGGTGGTGCCGTCCAGCCGGTGCGCGTCATGCGAATCGCGGCTGAAGCCCGGGATGACGCCCACCGTCACATATCCCAGCGAAGCGTACAAGGGCTCGGCGCGGTCGCCGGTGCGCGTGTCCAGCGTGATCAGGCTGCGCCCGGCCGCCACGGCCAGCGCCTCGACCTTTGCCATCAAGGCCCGCGCGATGCCCTGGCGCCGGAAATCCGGATGCACCAGCAGCTTGCGCACCTCGGCGCGGTGCGGTTGATTGGGCGGGGTGTCGCAATCGAGCTGCACCGCGCCGGCCAGCCTGCCGTCCTGCCAGGCGACCGCCAACAGCAGGCCGCCTCCGGCCACGCCGGGCAACACCTTGTCGCGCCAGAACGCCAGCGCGTCCTCCGGGCTGTACGGCAGGACGAAACTGACGCTGGCGCCCGCGTGCACGCTGGCGTGCAGCAACTCCGCCAGTTCCGGCAGCAGGGTTTCGGTTTCGGCGGCCGAGAGCGTGGCCAGGCGTAGAGGGGCAAGATGGTCGGGCATGTAACACCTGTGGATGTTGCGGTTCAGACAATGAAAAGCAGGTAGCGCGCGCCGCTGTCCGGCGGCGTCTCGAAAAGGCTGGCTCCGGCCAGCTGGTAGCGCAGGCAGTCGCCCGGACGCAGCGCGTGGCGGCGGCCGTCCACGGTGATGTGCAGTGCGCCCTCCAGCATCAACAGATGGTGTTCCAGATTCGGGCGCGGCGGCTGCGGGTATTCGATGCGGGCGCCGGCGTCCAGCTCGCAAGCCAGCACTTCCCCGGCCAGCGCGGCCGCCGGCGGCGACACCGAGCGGCGTCGGAAGCCCGCGCTCGCGTCGACCCAGACCGGCTGTGCGCTTTCGGGCACCAGCGGCGCGAAATCGTCTTCCACCATCAACATCAGCCGCGACATGGTCAGCCCGTAGGCGGCGCACAGCCGCCCCAGCACGCTGGCCGTGGGGCTGACCTCGGCGTTTTCCAGGCGCGACAGCGTGGCGCGGCTGACGCCGGCCCGGCCGGCCAGCTCGTCCAGGGACCAGCCGCGCTCCTGGCGCAGGCCTTTCAGGCGCGAAGCGATGCGCATGTCCAGGCCTTGATCGAATTCGGGAGTATTTTCCATATTTGGGATTTTTTCTCAAATCAGAAATTCCGTCAAGCAGGCCGGCGTCCGCTCCCCGCGTCGGCCCCGACCCGTCGAATTCGGCACAATAGGGCCCATGTTCCTGGCTCGACACCTGATCATGCCGATTCTCTGCCTGGGCCTGCTGGCCGGCTGCGCCCTGCCCTCGCAGGAACAGCGCAGCCAGTCGCAGGCGCTCGATCCCGACGCGGCCGCCGCCACGCCGCTGGGCCGCGCCATCGCGCCCGCCGCCGCCAGCCACGCCGGCCTGTCCGGCATCCACCCGCTGGCCGATGCCCACGACGCCTTTGCCGCGCGCATGATGCTGGCCCGCGCCGCCGCGCGCAGCCTGGACGTGCAGTACTACATCTGGCGCGGCGACATGACGGGCGTGATGCTGCTCGAAGCGCTGCACGAGGCCGCAGACCGCGGCGTGCGCGTGCGCCTGCTGCTGGACGACAACGGCACCTCGGGCCTGGACCGCGAGCTGGCCGCGCTGGACGGACATCCCAACATCGAAGTGCGGCTGTACAACCCCTTCGCGCTGCGCTGGCCCAAGACGCTGGGCTACCTGACCGACTTCAGCCGGCTCAACCGGCGCATGCACAACAAGTCCTTCACCGCCGACAACCAGGCCACCATCATCGGCGGCCGCAACGTCGGCGACGAATACTTCGGCGCCGCCAACGGCGTGCTGTTCACCGACCTGGACGTGCTGGCCATCGGCGCGGCGGTGCGGGACGTGTCCGCCGATTTCGACCGCTATTGGGCCAGCGACTCCGCCTATCCGGTGGCGCGCCTGCTCAAGCCGGCCGAGGCGGGCGCGCTGGACGTGCTCAAGCGGCGCGCCGACGACATGGAACGCTCGTCCGACGCCGCCGCCTACGCCGAGGCCATGCGCGCCCTGCCTTTCATCCGCCAGTTGCTCAAGGGCGAGCTGGAACTGGAATGGGCGCCCACGCGCATGGTCAGCGACGATCCGCGCAAGACCCTGGGCACCGCGCCGCCTGAGGCCATGCTGCCGCATCAGTTGCACGAAATCATCGGCAAGCCCGCCCAGTCGCTGGACCTGGTGTCGCCCTACTTCGTGCCCGGCGAATCCGGCACGCGCGCATTCACCGACATGGCCCGCGCCGGCGTGCGGGTGCGCGTGCTGACCAACTCGCTGGAAGCCACCGACGTGGCGGCCGTGCACTCCGGCTACGCCAGGCGCCGCGCCGACCTGCTGGCGGGCGGGGTGGAACTGTTCGAGATGAAGCGCGCCGCCGGCGTCGGACGCAACCGGAACCTGGGCCCGCTGGGCAGCTCCGGCTCCAGCCTGCACGCCAAGACCTTCGCGGTGGACGGCCAGCGCATCTTCGTCGGCTCGTTCAATTTCGATCCGCGCTCGGCCAGGCTCAACACCGAACTCGGCTTCATCATCGACAGCCCCAGGCTGGCCGGGCAGATCTCGATGGCCTTCGCGCGCGATGTGCCGGCCACGGCCTATCGCGCGCTGCTGGACGAACGCGGCAAGGTCTGCTGGCTGGAACTGCGCGAGGACGGCCAGACCGTGCGCTACGACAGCGAACCCGGCGCCAGCGTCTGGCAGCGCCTGTCGGTCTGGTTCATCTCGCTGCTGCCGGTGGAGTCCTTGCTGTAGCCGCCTCCACGGCGCAACGCAACAAGCGGAGCGCGGCCCCGCCCGCGCGGCGGCACACTGAGCATCATGAGCATGAACCTGGACCTTTTCGACGACGCCGCCCCCCAGCCCGCGCGCAGCGAATCCATCGGCCCGCGATCCGTGGTGCTGCGCGGCTACGCCCTGCCCGCCGCCGACGCCCTGCTCCAGTCCCTGGATGAAGTGATCCGGCAGTCGCCGTTCCGGCGCATGGAAACCCCGGGCGGCCATCTGATGTCCGTCGCGCTGAGCAATTGCGGCCGGCTGGGCTGGACCACGGACCGCGACGGCTACCGCTACACGCCGGTCGACCCGCTGTCGGACCAGCCCTGGCCCGGCATGCCGCCGGCCTTCGCCGCCCTGGGACGCGAGGCCGCCGCCGCGGCCGGCTTTGCCGGCTTCGAACCGGACGCCTGCCTGCTCAACCGCTACGAGCCCGGCGCGCGCATGTCCTTGCACCAGGACCGCAACGAGCGCGATTTCAGCGCGCCCATCGTGTCGGTGTCGCTGGGCATGCCGGCCATGTTCCTTTTCGGCGGCCTGGCGCGCTCGGACCCCGCCGCCCGCGTGCCGCTGTTCCACGGCGACGTGGTGGTCTGGGGCGGCGCGGACCGGCTGCGCTTCCACGGCGTGCTGCCGTTGAAAGACAGGCCGCATCCGCGCCTGGGCAGCCTGCGCCTGAACCTCACGCTGCGCAAGGCGGGTTGAGACGGCAGGCCCGATCCGGCCTGCCGGAACAAGGCGGGCGGAACCGGTTAGCATAGGCGCACGCTTTCCCTACACCCTCAAGAGAACAACGATATGCACGCGCTGGGCCGACTCGTCATCCTGGTCAACGACTATGACACCGCGATCGCCTTCTACCAGGACAAGCTGGGCATGGAGGTCTTCGTCGACACGGCGGTGGGCGCGCAACGCTACGTGCATCTGCGCCTGCACGAACAACCCTCCGTGGGCGTGTGGCTGCTGCAGGCGCAGACCCAGGCCCAGCGCGACCGCGTCGGCGACCAGACGGGCGGACAGCCCGTGGGCGTTTTCTACACCAGCGACACGCGCCGCGACCATGCGCGCTTCGCCGCGCAGGGCGTACGCTTCACGCGCGAGCCCGTCGAGGACGCCGTCGCGGTGTACGCGCATTTCATCGATCTGTACGGCAACGAATTCGTACTCGTGCAACTGAAGTGAGCCGCGCGGCTCACGCGAAGGAATCCGCCATGGACCTGCAGCTTGAAGGCAAACGCGTGCTCATCACGGGCGCATCCAAGGGCATCGGCCTGGCGGCGGCGCTGGCCTTCGCCCGCGAGGGCGCCAGCCCCACGCTGGTCGGCCGCGACCCGGTCGCGCTGCGCGCGGCCGCCGACGCCGTCTCCGCCCAGACCGGCATGCCCGCCGCCTGCGTGGCGCTGGACCTGGGACATGCCGACGCGCCCCGTGAACTGCTGCGCCAGGCCGGCCCCGTCGACATCCTGGTCAACAATGCCGGCGCCGTGCCTGGCGGCGCATTGGATCAGGTGGACGACGAACGCTGGCTCGCGGGCTGGGAACTGAAGGTGCACGGCTATATCCGGCTGGCGCGCCTGTACTACCCGCTGATGCGCGAGGCCGGCGCCGGCGTGATCGCCAACGTGATCGGCATGGCCGGCTCGGCGCCGCGCGCCGACTATATCTGCGGCGCCGCGGCCAATGCCTCGCTGATCGCCTTCACCCGCGCGCTGGGCGGCGAGGCTCCGCTCCACGGCGTGCGCGTCTTCGGCCTGAATCCCTCGCGCACGCGCACCGACCGCGTGCTCACGCTGGCGCGCCAGCGCGCCCAGGCACGCTGGGGCGACGAATCGCGCTGGCAGGAAACGCTGTCGGGCCTGCCGTTCGGCCGCCTGATGGAACCCGGCGAAGTGGCCGACATGCTGGCGTTCTGCGCCTCGCCGCGCGCCGGCTACCTGAGCGGCACGGTCATCGACCTGGACGGCGGCGAGCAATACGCCGGTTGAACCCGGCGCGGCCCGGCCGCGACGGATCCGGGCTCAGCCCAGATGGTGGCCGGTCCAGTCAGCCAGCAGGCTGGGCAGGTCGCGCATGTCGGTGAAGACGCGCGCCACGCCCACCGAGCGCAGCGCGTCGGCGCCGCTGTGGCCCAGGCCGCCCGGGCTGTAGCCGAACACCGTGGCGCCCGCCGCCACGCCGGCGGTGGCGCCGGTGACGGTGTCCTCGACCACCGCGCAGCGGCGCGGATCCGCGCCCAGCGACTCGGCCGCCGCCAGGTACACATCCGGGAAGGGCTTGCTGCGCGGCATTTCGTGACCGCTGAACACGCGGCCGTCGAAACAATCGGCAATGCCGACCTTGGCCAGCTGGAATTCGACCTTGCGGCGGTCGGCGCCGGACGCCACGGCGATGCGCCCGTCCAGGATGCCGTGCAATGCGCGCACCGCGTCGGGCGCGCCCGGAATCTCGACCAGGTCGCGGTCCAGCGCCTGGTTGCGGCGCTCGCGGAATTCGGCCAGCCATTCTTCGCTGAGGCGCGCCCCGGTGCGCTCCTCGATCAGCGCCACTTCATCGCGCACCGCCTTTCCGGTAAAAATGCGCATGGTCTCTTCGGTGCTGATGGCCCAGCCCAGCTCGGTCAGCATGCCCGCCAGCACGCGGCTGGTGATGGGTTCGGAATCGACCAGCACGCCGTCGCAGTCGAACAGCACGGCGTCAAAAGGGAAGTCTGTCATTGCTTCGCGAAGGATACGGATGAATAAGGTGTCAAGCATACTGCACGGCCACCCGCGCACTTATTTCCACGATCTGCTCGCTCCCGACGAACTGTCCGCCCTGCTGGAACGCGGCGACTCCTTCCATCTGGAACAAGTTGCCGATCCGGACGCCGTGGCGCTACGCATCCAGGAATACCTGCTGCGCCTGGGGCGCTCCAGCCGGGTGGAAGACCAACGCACATCGCTGATCGACGACCTTGCCAGCCTGCTGCCGTTCGGCCTGGGCATGCTGTTGCTGCTGCCCTTGCTGGGCAGGCAAGCCGACGCCATGCTGTCGCCGCGCACGGATGTGGTGATCGCCATCACCCGGCAGGCCCTGGCCGTGCGCTGCCGGCAGGCCACCGGCGACGCGTCCGCCTAGGCCGCTTGCGGCGCGGTTTCGAAGGCGGCGCGCAGCGCGCCGCCCGCCAGCTCGAACAGATGCCGCGCGGCCGGCGTCAAGCCCAGCATGTGGATGCATGCATGGACCATGCCCGGCAGGCGATGGTCGCGCGCATCGACGCCGGCCTCGCGCAGCCGGCGCGCATAGGCTTCGCCCTCGTCGCGCAGCGGGTCGTACTCGCATACCAGCACGGTCGCCGGCGGCAGGCCCGTCAGGTCCGACGCGCGCAGCGGCGACGCATAAGGCGAGGCGCCGTCCTGCTCGTTGAGCAGGTAGGTGAACCAGCAGTAGCGCATCGTCTCTTCCGTCAGGAAGAAGTTCTGCCCATAGGCGCGGTACGAATCAGTGCTGAAGGAATGGTCCAGCACGGGATAGCACAACAGCTGGTGCGCGATCCTGGGGCCGCCGCGGTCGCGCGCCATGATGGCGGCGGCCGCCGCCAGGTTGCCGCCGGCGCTGTCGCCGCCCACGGCGATGCGCGCAGGATCCACGCCCAGCATGCTGGCCTGCTCGCTGACCCAGCGCAGCGCGCAATAGAAGTCCTCGACCGGCACCGGAAACTTGTGTTCCGGCGCCAGCCGGTAGTCCACGGACAGCACCATGCAGCCGGTGGCATTGGCCAGCGCGCGGCAGGGGTTGTCATAGAGCTCCAGCGAGCACAGGAACCAGCCGCCGCCATGCGCATATACCAGCGCTGGCAACACGGCGCCGGGCGGCGTCCCCGCCGGCGTGTAGGCGCGCACGCGCAGGGGCGCGCCGTCGTGGCCCGGCGCCAGGTAGGTGCGCACGTCCGCCACGTCTTCCAGCGGGCCGTGCAGCGCGCCCAGGCTGGTCTCGGTGGCCGCGCGCATTTCCGCCAGGGACATGGGCGTGGCTGCCGAGGACAGCCGCGCCAGATAGGCATCGATCTTCGGATCCAGCGCCATGCTCAGCCCTCCCGCGACAGGAACGGCAACAGCTGCGCCAGGAACTCGTCCGGGCATTCTTCCGTGACGAAGTGGCCGCAGTCGGGAATGATGGCGCCGCGCACATCCACCGCGTTCTCGCGCATGGTGATCAGCGGCGCGTCGCGGGTGGCATGCTCCGCGCCGATGGCCAGCACCGGCATGGCCAGCTTGCGCCGGGCGCGCTCGACGTTCTGCCGCACCGTTTCCGGAATCGCCCGGTAGTACGAGAAGCCCGCGCGCAGTCCGCCCGGCGCCGCATAGGCGTCGATATAGACCTGCGCCGCCACCCGGTCGCGGCGGTGCGACCACTTGTCGAACATATAGGTCAGGTAGGCTTGCTCGCGGCCGGCGATCAGCGCTTCCGGCAGGTCAGGCAGCCGGTTGAACATGAAGTGCCACAGGAAAATGTTCTGGTCCGGCGGCGCGAAGATCGTGGGCTCGGGCGCCAGGCCCGGGATCACCGCCTCGGTCAGCGCCAGCCGCGAGACGGCGTCCGGGAAGTCGCTGGCCAGCGCATAGGCCACCCACATGCCGATATCGTGGCCCACGACCTGATAGCGCGCATGGCCCAGCTGCCGCATCAACTGATGCAGCGTGGCCGCCACGGCGCCCGTGTCATAGCCGGCGGCCGGACGGTCCGAATCGCCCGTGCCCGGCGGGTCCACGGCGATGGCCATGTAGCCCTGCCCCGCCAGCGCGCGCATGACGTGGCGCCAGGTGAACCACGTTTGCGGCCAGCCAGGCACCAGCAGCACCGGCGCGCCGTCGCCGGCGATGGCGCAATGCAGCCGCGCGCCGTTCACCATCACGTAGCGATGGGCGAACTCCGCGCCGGCGGAGGGGATGTCTTGATGGAAGTTCGTCATGGTCTGTGTTCCTGTCCGCTCAGGCGATGCCCAGCAGCGCGTTGATCTGGGCCTGGCTGATGGCGGCGCCGGCGAAATCGTCGAACACCTTGTCCGTGACCGGAATGATGTGTTGCTTGATGAAGGCCGCGCCTTCGCGTGCACCGGCCTCCTGGTCCTTCAGGCAGCATTCCCACTCCAGCGCGGCCCAGCCTCGATAGCCGTGCTGCGCGAGCTTGGAGAAGATGGACTTGAAATCCACCTGGCCGTCGCCCAGCGAGCGGAAGCGGCCGGCACGGTCGACCCAGGATTGATAGCCGCCATAGATGCCCTGGCGTCCGGTGGGATTGAACTCGGCATCCTTCACATGGAACATGCGGATGTGGTCCTTGTAGATGTCCAGGTAGTCCAGGTAGTTGAGCTGCTGCAGCACGAAATGGCTGGGATCGAACAGAATGCCGCAGCGCGCGTGCCCGGCCACGCGCTCGTGGAACATCTCGAAGGTGATGCCGTCGTGCAGGTCTTCGCTGGGATGGATTTCGAAGCACAGATTCACGTCCTGCTCGTCGCAGGCATCCAGCACCGGCAGCCAGCGCCGCGCCAGCTCGTCGAACGCGGTCTCGATCAACCCCTCCGGCCGCTGCGGGAACGGGAACAGGTAGGGCCAGGCGAAGGAGCCCGAGAACGTGCCCATCTCGGTCAGGCCCAGCCGGCGCGACGCGCGCGCCGCCAGCAACAGGTTGCGCCTGGCCCATTCGGTGCGCGCCGCCGGATTGCCGCGGACCTGCGCCGGCGCGAAGTTGTCGAACATCGCGTCGTAGGCCGGATGCACGGCCAGCAGCTGGCCGAAGATATGCGTGGTCAGTTCGCTGATGACCAGGCCGTGGCCGGCCAGCATGCCGGTGATCTCGTCGCAATAGTCCTGGCTGGACGCGGCCAGTTCCACGTCGAAAAAGCGCTGGTCCCAGGCCGGCACCTGCAGGGCCTTGAAACCCAGGCCCGCCGCCCATTCGGCGACGGCGGGCAGGCTGTTGAACGGCGCGTCGGCGCCGCTGAATTGCGCGAGATGGATGCTGGGGCCTTTGAGGGTTTGCATGATGAATCTGCCTTTGGCTCGCCGTCACCCGGCTCGCCCTAATTGTTTGTCGAACGACAAAGAATAGACGAAAATTGATCCGCGACGCAAGCGCGCCGAAATCGGCCATGCCGCCGGACGCGGCGGTACACTGCGTGGAATTTCAATCAGGACGAAAGCGCGATGGCAGGCAGACCCAGGGAATTCGACCGCGATCTCGCGCTGCAGCAGGCGATGCTCGCCTTCTGGCAGCACGGCTATGAAGGCACTTCCATGGCCGACCTGGTCGCGGCCACCGGGCTCGCGTCAGCGCGGCTGTACGCGGCGTTCGGATCCAAGGAAGACCTGTTCCGCGAAGCCGTGGCGCGCTATGAGGAAGGCGATGGCGCCTTTGCCGAAAAGGCGCTGCAGGCAGGCGACGTGCGCAGCGCGGTCGAGCACATGCTGCGCGATGCCGTGCTGACGTACACGCGGCGCGGCCGTCCCCAGGGTTGCATGGTGGTGTCCGCCGCGACCAACTACGCGGCGGCCAACGAGCCGGTGATGAGCTGGCTGGCAACGCATCGCAAGGCGCGCACGCAGTCCATCGTCGACCGCATCGCCGCCGCCGCGCAGGACGGCGAGCTCGCCCCCGGCACGGACATACAGGCCCTGGGCGATTACTACGCCGCCGTGTTGCACGGCCTGTCGGTGCAAGCGCGCGACGGCGTGGGCAAGGCCAGGCTGCTCGCCCTGATCGGACCCGCCCTCGCGCCGCTGGACGCCGTATTGCGCTAGCAGCAGTGTTGCCGCGCCGTCATGGCTGGGTGATCCAGCCCCGGCCTGGGCGTCATGCCCATCGGCGCGCCAACCGAGGGGCGCGACCTGCGCGCCCCTCGGCCCCGTCCTAGTCATCCATCGGCATGTGCGCCTGCGCGGTACGCAATTCCTGCAGGTGCCGCTCGGCCTCTTCCTTCTCGGCCCCCGGCGGCAGCGGCCGCCAGCCGACCATGTTCCCCGGCGTGCGGGTCGGCAGCCAGCCCAGCACGCTGTACAACGTCACGGCGACCAGCCCCGTGTCATACCGCGCTTCGTAGTATCCCTGTCGTTCCGGCGCGGTATCGCCTGACATCCAATTGCCTTGAGACATCCGTGTCTCCTCCCGCTTCAAGCCTATCGTGCCTGCGCCGCGGCCCGCGAGCCGCGGCGGGACATGGCCCGATGGTATAGCGCGGTCCAGGCCCCGCCACTGCAAGATGCGCCTGCTTTGCAATTCTTGACAGAGGGGAATCCCCTAGTGCCTACATTTTCGGGCCGGATTGCTAAAGCCCGACCGCAGGCGCTAGGATTCGACAAGGATTCTTACAAAGCGCGGGGAGGCTCTACCCCAAAGACCTTGGGCAATCTGGGCATACCAACAATGCTGAAAGCAATCCTCTCGCTCTACCAGAAAGATCGACTGGCCTTGCTCGCAAGCGCCAACGCCCTGCGCGCCATCCGCGAAGGGCTGCTGTGGACCCTGCCCTGCCTGCTGGTGTCGGCGCTGTTCCTGGTCCTGTCCGTGCTGGCGCGCCAGGCCGGCCTGCCCGAACCGGCCACCGAACTGCTGACCTCGGTCCACCTGAAGCTCACCGGCATCATGCCCATGCTGGTGGCCGCGGCCATCGGCTACATGCTGTCGATCCGGCATCGCGTGCCGCACCTGCCCACCGCCTTCCTGTGCCTGTCCTACGTGGCCGTGGCCGAAACGCTGCTGGCCGCCCATCCGCTGGCGGCCTCCACGCTGATCCTTTTCATGGCCATCATCTCGCCGCTGGCCGCGGTGCCGCTCTTGGCCTGGCTGCACCGGTTCCGCTGGACTCGGCTCGCGCCCGATGGCCTCACCGGCGAGAACGTGCGCGAGACGCTGAACATGGTCGTACCCGGCATCCTCACGGCGGCCGTGCTCATCGGCGCGCTGTCCGCCCTGCTCAGCATTCCGGGCGTGGCGCAGTTCAGCATTCCCGTCAGCCTGACCTCCTTGCAGAACCCCTATGCCACCGGCGCGCTGATCTCGGCGCTGAACTCCCTGCTCTGGTTCTTCGGCATACACGGCTATCATGCGCTGGCGCCGATCATGGACGTGCTGGACCAGGCCGCCTACCTGAACGCCGCCATCAACGCCGCCGGCTACGAAAGCGTGTACGCGCTGAACAGCAGCCTGATGGGCGCGTTCACCTTCATCGGCGGCGCCGGCGCGACGCTGTCCCTGGCCGTTTCCATCCTGTTGTTCTCGCGCACGGAATCGCTGCGCATGCTGGCCGTCGCCAGCATCCCGGCCTCGCTGCTGAACGTGAATGAGATCCTGCTGTTCGGCCTGCCTCTGATCCTCAACCCCCGGCTGCTGATCCCCTTCATGCTGGCGCCGGTCTGCAACACGCTGATCGCGCTGGCGGTGGTGCAGATGGACTGGCTGCCGCCCGCCGCCGTGACCTTGCCGCTGACCTCTCCCGTGCTGGTCAATGCCTACCTGAGCACCGGCGGCCACCTGGGCGGCATCGTGCTGCAACTGGGACTGCTGGCGCTGGGCGTATGCCTGTACACGCCCTTCGTGCTGGCGCTGGAGCGCCGGCAGCTGGCCGACGCCACCGTGTATTTCAAATCGCTGGACACCACCTTCCCGCGCCTGCAGGACGAATCGCTGCTCTACGTGCATGATCCGCTGATCAACACCTACGCGGACCGCGCGCGCCGCAGCGCCGAGATCACCCGCATCCGCGCCATCAGCGAATATGACTTCTATCTGGAATACCAGCCCCAGGTCTCGCTGCGCAGCGGACGCTGCACCGGCTGCGAAGCGCTGTTGCGCGCCACCGGCCCCGAAGGCCGGCAACAGGCGCCGCTGGAGTTCCTGCGCGGCCTGGCCCAGGCCGGCCTGATGCGCGACGTCGACCTCTGGGTGGCCCGGCAGGCGGTGGTGCAGTGCCAGAGCTGGCGCGCGCAAGGCTTCGCGCTGCCCATGACGATCAACGTCACCAGCGGCACGCTGACGTCCGCCATCCATCTGGAAAAGCTGATCGGCGTCCTGGCGCAGGCCGACGGGCAGGTATCGGTGGAATTGACCGAGGATGCGCTGGTCGAGGATGCCGCGGCGCTGCATGTCGCCTTCGATCGCCTGCGCGACATCGGCGCGCGCATCTACATCGACGATTTCGGCACCGGCTACTCGGCCCTCAGCTACCTGCACCAGTTCCGCATCGACGCGGTCAAGATCGACCGCAGCTTCGTGCAGGCGCAGAGCAGCGAGCGCGGCGCGCTGGTCATGAGCGGCCTGCTGCGATTCTGCGAGGCGCTGAACCTGCAGATCGTGGTGGAGGGCGTGGAGACTGACAAGGAAATTTCGGCGCTCGAATCGAGCGCCGAGATCATCGTGCAGGGCTGGTACTTCAGCAAGGCGCTGCCCGGCCCCGGGCTGATGGACTACGCGCGGCGGCGCGAGACCGCCGACAGCGCGCTTACTTGATGCCGATGAAGGGCAGCGCCGCGCCCGGCACCTGCGTGGTGGGCAGCACGCCATCCCATTTCTCGACGGCGTTCAGGCTGACCAGATTGGTGTTGGCGGCCAGGGCCTCGGCCTTGGCGCGGATCGCCGCGGCCTCGGCCTCGCCGCGCAGGCGGATGCCGTCGGCCTCGGCGGTGAATTGCTGGCGCCGCGCGTCGGCCTCGGCCTTGGCCTTGACCACCTGGATCTCGGCGTTGATGACGGCCGTTTCCTTCTGCTGGCGCGTGGTTTCGATCTGCACCTGGGCCAGCATGCGCTGCTCGATCGAATGCTCGTAGGCCTTCGAGAAGCCGACTTCCTCGATCTGCACGCCCACCACCTGCACCGGCGCGCCGTCCATGGCTTCCACCACGGCGGTGTTCACGTCCAGGCCCAGCTTCTGGCGTTCCTGGATGGCGCGCACGGCGGTGAAGCGGCCGAACACGTTCTTGACCGCGTCGGGCGTCTTGCGCTCCAGCACGCGTCCCTGCAGATTGTTGATGGTGCCGTACTCGGAATAGAGTTCCGCCACGCGCTCGGCAGGCACGCGGTACGTGACCGACACGCGCAGCGTCGCGGGCTGCTGGTCGTAGCTGTAGGCTTCCAGGTTCTCGAACACGAAGGTATGGTCGCGCACCGACACCACCGACACGTTGTCGATGAAGGGCGTCTTGAAATCCAGGCCGGGCTCGGCCACGCGCACCAGCTTGCCGTTGCGCAGCACCACGCCGCGCTCGCCCTGGTCCACCTGGAACCATGAGCCGAAGGCCAGGAACAGGATCAGCACGAACAACAGTCCGGTGCCGATGGCCACTGCCAGGCTGCGCGGCTTGGCCGCCTTGACGATCTGCAGATCCGCAGGCTTCATTTCAATCCCTCTCTTTCTTGGAACGTTTGCGGTCGGAAAGGACCGCGGCGATGCCCCGCGCGAGCAGGTAGGCGACTACGGCGGCCCCTACCAGGATCAGGAAATACCTCATCGTGCGTCCTCCCGGAAAAAAGCAAGGCATTCTAGCCTGCTCATCCGCCAAAGCGGGCCGGAACGTTGCAAGGACACGGATTGTCGCCATTTTTACGAGTAATCCGAGACGAGCTGTGGCAGGGTCTCGCGCCGGCCACCGGCTTCGTCCGCGCGACTCCAGCCATCACACCGGCGCCAGGCCGAAGCGCTCGCGCAGCGCCTGCGCCACGGCGCCGTCGTCCAGCTCGGACTCGACCGTGCCGGTCTCGTCGACCAGCTTGAGGGTGTTGCCGACCAGGATCGCGCGGCCACGCTCACTGTGCAGCACCACCACGCGCTTCTGCACGAAGATCGCGTCGGGATGGTTCGAATTCAGATAGTTCGCGGGCGCGAAATCGATCCACTCCTGCGGCGACAGGTCGAAACCGTACTGGTTCTGCCAGCCGCCATCGCGCCAGGCCTTGAGCACGTAGACCCCGTCCGCCTCGCGGCTCAGCATGAAGCGATCCATGTCCTGGCGGATGTCGGTGTCCAGCACCGCCAGGCTCATGGGCGCGCGGATGCCGTAGCTGCCGAAGCCCAGATCGCACAGCCAGTCCTGGCCGTCCAGCCGCAGCACCAGCGCCATGTGGGTGCGGGGACGACGCGCGGGATAGAACATCGGCCGGGCCGCCACATAGCGGTACGGCACGCCCAGCGCCTGCATGGCCATGCAGAACAGGCCGTTGACCTCGTAGCAGTAGCCGCCCCTGCCGCGCGCCAGGATCTTGTCGGCGATGTCCTCCGGCGCCAGCGACACGCCCAGCCCGGCTTGCACGTCCAGGTTCTCGAACGGCACGGTGTACAGCTGGCGCCGCATCAGTTCGGACACCGTGGCAAGGTCGGCGCGGGCCGGCCCGGCGTAGCCGATGCGGTCGAAGTAGCGGGCCAGGGAAAAATTGTCTGCGTGCATGGCGGCGGAGTTCCTGCAAAGGGTTGCGTGAACGGCATGATGCGCCGTTGCCATGCGCCTGGGCGCGACAGTCCGCGCTTGGGCTATGCTGCACAGATTCTCCATTCCTGGATCTGTCATGCAGCACAGTTATGCCGTACTGGCCGACCATATCAAGGCCGCCATCCGCGCCCAAGAGTATCGCGTGGGCGACCGCCTGCCCTCCGTGCGCGAACTGGCCGCCGCGCAAGGCGTCAGCGTCTCCACCGCCACGCGCTGCTACCGGCTGCTTGAACACGAGGGCTATGCGCAGGCGCGCTACAAGTCCGGCATGTACGTCGCGGACTGGAAGGCGCTGCGACAGGCGCGCGCCACGCCCGAGGCCGCGCCGCCGCCCGCGCCCGCCGGCGTCGAGTACGACATGCTGGCCTCGCTGCAGCACCGCATGACCCAGCTCTACGCGCTGACGGCCCAGCCGCTGCCGCTGGCCCTGCACCTGGCCAGCGCCGCGCCCGAGTGGTATCCCTGCGAGACCCTGGCGCGCATCGCGCAGCGCCTGCTGCGCGTGGATCCGCGGCTGCTGGGCGCCTATCCGTCCGGCACAGGCCTGCCCGCGTTCAAGCATGAAGTGCTGCGCCATCTGGCAGCCTGCGGCATCGACGCGGATCCGCGAGACCTGCTCGTCACCAACGGCGCCACCGAGGCCATGCAGATCGCGCTGCGGGCCGTGGCCCGGCCCGGCGATACCGTCATCGTCGAATCGCCCGTGTACTTCGGCCTGCTCCAGACCATCGAACACCTGGGCCTGCGCGCGCTGGAGGTTCCCTGCGTGCCCGGCCAGGGGATGAGCCTGGAAGCCCTGGAATATGCGCTGGAACATCACGGCGGCGTGCGCGCCGTGGTGGCCATGCCGTCGTTCCAGAATCCGCTGGGCGCCTGCATGCCCGAGGCGGCCAAGCGCCGCCTGCTGAAGATCGTGCAGCGCCACGGCATCGCCTTGATCGAGGACGACGTCTTCGGCGACCTGGGCAGCGCGGCGGAACGACCGCCGGCCGTGAAGGCCTGGGACCGCGACGGCCAGGTCATCTATTGCGGATCGTGCAGCAAGAGCATGGCGCCGGGCTTTCGCCTGGGCTGGGTGCTGGGCGGACGCCACCAGCGCCAGCTGGAATCCCTGAAGATCGGCAGCTCGCTGGCCGCGCCGCTGCTGGAACAACAGGTGTTGGCCGACTACATGAAGTCGGGCCGCCTGCCGGCGCACCTGCGCCGGCTGCGGACGCAGCTGGCGCAGGCCGCCGCCTCGGCGCGCGCCTGCGCGCAGCGGCATTTTCCCCAGGGCGCGCGGGTGCTGGGTCCCGAAGGCGGCTGGTGGCTGTGGCTGGAACTGCCCGAGCCGGCCGACACCCTGGCGCTGCTGCGCGATGCGGTGTCGCAAGGCATCGCCTACACGCCCGGCGCCCTGTTCTCGGCCGCGGGCAAGCACGGTCATTGCCTGCGCCTGAACGTCGCGCGGCCCTGGTCCGCCGAGATGGCGGCAGGGCTGGAACGGCTGGGCCAGGCCGCGCGGCTGGCGGCGACCCGAAACCAGGCCGCCCCCGCGCGTCGCGCCTAGAAGCGATGCCGGATACCCATGGCCACGGCGGTGTCCGTCACGTCGCGACGGAACGAGAAATTGTCCGCGTAGGCGACATAGGCGTACAGGTTGGTGCGCTTGGTGAAGTCATAGGTATAGGCGGCGCTGTACACCTGCGTGTTCGCATCGTCGCCCGTCAGGGCGCTGCCGTTGGGGCGGGCCATCTGCCATGACACCATCAGCTTGCTCTTGCCCAGCGGCACGGTCGCGTTGACCGTATACGAATCAGCGCGAAAGCCGTGGGCCAGCTTGAACGTATCGGCGTTGCGGTAGCCCTTGGTGTCGGGCGACACGCCCATCGTCGCGCCTTGCAGCCAGCCGCCGCGGGTCTGTCCGATGGCAGCGCCCAGCTTCACGACCTCGAAATCGTAGGCACCGCCGATGATGGTTTCCTGGATGCGCGTGGGCGATTTCCCGCCTTCCGCGGCATTGGTCGGATTGAAGCGATCATAGGTGGCGACCAGCGCGAGCGGGCCGTTGGCGTAGCGCAGGCCGGTGGTCAGCGCGCGGTTGTTGTCGCCGGTGGCGAAGCCCGTCTTCTGGCCCGTGGCCGGCGCGCGGGTGTCGTCGGCGTTGAACGAATAGCCCACGCCAAACTGGAAGCCCGACCAATCTGGCGATTGGTACAGCACCAGGTTGTCATAGCGCAGGGTGTTCGTCGCGCTGAACGTGGTGCCCATGTTGGCCAGGTTGAACGAGCCGCTGAACGGATCGATCGGACCGCTGAAGTACTTGGACGCCAGGTTGGCCTGGCGGCCGAATTCGAGTTGTCCCCAGCTGTCGTCCGCCAGGCCCACGGTGGCCTGGCGCCCGAACAGGCGGCCGCTCTGGCCGGACTTGCCGTTCAGGGGCGTGATGCCGCCTTCCAGGGTGAAGATCGCGCGCAGGCCATCGCCCAGGTCCTCGGCGCCACGCAGGCCGAAACGCGAGCCGCTGTTCACGCCCTGCACGGTGCCGATGCGATTCTGCTTGAAGCCAGGCGCGCGCACGCGCTCATAGCCCAGGCCCATGTCGAGCAAGCCGTACAGCGTGACGCTCGTGTCGGCGGCCAACGCGGATCCGGCCAGGCCCGCCCCGATGGCGGCGAAAGCGATTTTCTTCATCATGGTGTGTGTATGCCTATGGAAGTCTGGCGGTGAAAACCATCAATGGCCGGTGGGCGGATAGTCGAGTTCGCCCGACTTCATCAGGCCCTGGGCGCGGGCCTGGCGCATTTCGGCGATGACCTGTTCGCGGGTCTTGCCGGTGGCTTCCTGGGCGACGGGCGGATAGTCCAGTTCGCCGCGCGTGATCTGGCCGGCGGCGCGGGCTGCGTCGCGCTCTTCCAGCACCTGCTGGCGCGTCTTGACGGCGTTGTCGGGCACGTCGACGGGATATTGCTGTTCGCCATAGGTGACCAGTCCGGCGGCCTTGGCTTCCATCAGCTCGGCGCGCACTTGCTCGCGGGTCTTGCCCTCGGCGTGGGCGGCGCCGGCGACGAAGGCCAGGCATAGGGTCAGGGCGGAGAGTCTTAGGGTTTGCATGGAAATCCTCTGCGTTGGTTTGCGTGCCGCCATATTGGCGCGAGGCCGCCGGCCGATAAATCCCGCCACGCGCAAGCCAGGATTGCACGCGACGCAACTGCCGCCCGGCGCATGGCGCGAATCCGCCCACACTTGCACGGCGCGCAAGCCAGGGCTGCGCCGCGACCGGTTTTTCCGAAACGCGAGCCTGCCTAGACTTGGGGCTGTTTTCTGCAAGTACGCGATACCCATGCCTTCATTCCCTACCCCTGGCGCGAGGCAAGCATGCCCGCCGCGACCGCTCCCTTCCCGCCCCAAGCGCCTGCGGCCGCCGCTCCCCCGGCCGCCGCATTCGGCGCGCGCATCCTGACCGGCCTGATCGGCGTGCTGCTGGCCGTGATCCTGGCCGGCCTGAACGAGAACGTCACCAAGATGGCGCTGGCCGACATCCGCGGCGCCCTTGGCATCGGCTATGACCAGGGCACCTGGTTCGTCGCCGTCTACGCGGCCGCCTCGGTCTGCGCCATGGCGTTCGCTCCGTGGTGCTCGGTGACGTTCTCGCTGCGTCGCTTCACCACCGCGATGCTGGTGGCCTTCGCCGTCTTCGGCGCGCTCAGCCCGCTCGCGCGCGACTATCCGACCCTGCTCGCATTGCGCACGCTGCAAGGCCTGGCCGGCGGCGCCCTGCCGCCCATGCTGATGACGGTGGCGCTGCGCTTCCTGCCCGCCAACATCAAGCTCTATGGCCTGGGCGGCTATGCCCTGACCGCCACCTTCGCGCCCAGCCTGGGCATTCCGCTGGCCGCGTTCTGCACCGAGACGCTGGGCTGGCGCTGGACCTTCTGGCTGGTGATTCCGCCCGCCGCCGTGGCGGCTGTCATGGTCTGGCGCGGCCTGCCGCAGGACCCGCTCAAGCTGGAGCGCTTCCGCGTGTTCGACTGGCGCGGCCTGCTGCTGGGCGCGCCCGCGCTGGCCATGCTGGTCATCGGCCTGCTGCAGGGCGAGCGCCTGGACTGGCTCAACTCGCCGCTGATCCGCGTGCTGCTGGGCGGCGGCGGCGCGCTGATGGCCCTGTTCCTGCTGAACGAGTGGTTCCACCCGCTGCCGTTCTTCAAGATCCAGCTGCTGCGCAACCGCAACCTCAGCCACGCGCTGCTCACGCTGGGCGGCGTGCTGGTGGTGCTGCTGGGCGTGATCCTGATCCCTTCGAGCTTCCTGGCGCAACTGCGCGGCTACCGGCCGCTGGAAACCGCGCCGGTGCTGCTGGCCATGGGCCTGCCCCAGCTGATCGCGCTGCCACTGGTGGCCGCGCTGTGCAACCTGCGCCGGGTCGACTGCCGCTGGGTGCTGGCCGCCGGCCTGGGCCTGCTGGCGCTGTCATGCGCGCTGGGCTCGCAGCTGACGCCGGCCTGGTCGCGCGAGCAGTTCTACGCGCTGGAGGCCGTGCAGATCTTCGCCCAGCCCATGGCGGTCATTCCGCTGCTGATGCTGGCCACCGGCGGCCTGGCGCCGCAGGACGGGCCGTTCGCCTCGGCCTGGTTCAACACCATCAAGGGTTTCGCCGCGGTGGCGGCCACCGGCCTGCTGGACGTGCTGACGACCTGGCGCCGCCATCATCACAGCCACATGCTGGCCGACCAGCTCGGCAGCTTTCCGCTGAGCGCGGATGGAGAAAGCGCGGCCACGCTGGCGCGCCGCGTGCAGGAGCAGGCCACGGCGCTCACGTCCGCCGACCTGTACCTGTGCATGGCCGCCGTGGCCCTGCTGCTCATCCTGCTCATCCCCTTCGTCGCGACGCGCATCTATCCTCCGCGCGCGGCGGCCTGATCATCGAGAACATCATGACTTATTCCACAATCCGTCCTCATCTTCCCCGCGCCGCGCTGGCCGGCGCGCTCGGCCTGCTTGCCTACACCGGCTGGGCCTGGTCGGGCACGTCGCCAACCGAATCCACCGACGACGCCGCCGTCGTCGCCGACCACACCGTGGTCGCGCCCCAGGTATCCGGCTTCATCCAGGAAGTGCTGGCGGAAGACAACCAGAGCGTCGCCGCCGGCCAGCTGCTGGCCCGCATCGACGACCGCGAATACGTGGCCGCCCTGGCCGCGGCCCGCGCCGACCTGGCCGTGGCCTCGGCCCAGCTCGTCAACGCCAACGCCACGCTGGAACGCCATCAGGCGGTGATCAGCCAGGCGCTGGCGGTCACGCGGGCCGACGCCGCCGACCTGCGCTTCGCCGAGAGCGAAGTCCAGCGCCACCGCAACCTGGCGAGCGAGGGCGCCGGCACGCGCCAGGCCTATGAGCAGGCCCGCAGCCGCCTGGACATGACCCAGGCGCGCCAGGCCGAGCACCAGGCCACCCTCCAGGCCACGCGCAAGCAGCAGGACGTGCTGGCCGCGCAGCACGAGGCAGCCCGGGCCGGCGTGCTGCGCGCGCAGGCGCTGGTCGACCGCGCCGAACTCAACCTGTCCCACACCCGCATCATTTCGCCTGTCGACGGCGTGGTCGGACGCCGCGCGCTGCGCGTGGGTGCCTACGTCGCCCCCGGCACGCCCATCCTGGCCGTGGTGCCGCTGCAGCAGGCCTACGTGGTGGCGAACTTCCGCGAAAAGCAACTGACCCACATGCGACCCGGCCAGCCCGCGACCGTCACCGTGGATGCCTATCCCGACCTGAGGCTGCGCGGCACCGTGCAGAGCATCGCGCCCGCCACCGGCCTGAGCCTGTCGCCGGTCGCGCCCAGCAACGCCACGGGCAACTTCACCAAGATCGCGCAGCGCCTGCCGGTCAAGATCGTGCTCGACGCCACGCCGGCCGGCGCGCCGCCGCTGCGCGCGGGCATGTCGGTCGAGGCCGTGGTCGAGACCATGCCCCTGCTCGCGGAGGCCACGAAATGAGCCTGTTGAAAATACCGCGCCTGGTCCTGACCTCGGCGCTGTTGAGCCTGGGCGGCTGCGCCGTGGGACCGGACTTCCAGGCGCCTCAGGCGCAACTGCCGACGCAATGGCGCGATGCCGGCGCGGGCGGCCCGGCCAGCGCGCCGGTGGCCCAGCCTGTCAACGACGCCTGGTGGGACAGCTTCGGCGACCCTGAACTCAGCGCCCTGGTGGCCGAGGCCAGCGCCGCCAATCCCGACATCCTGATCGCCTACGAGCGGCTGCGGCAAAGCCGCGCGGCGCTGCGCGTGAGCGAGGCCGACGGCTTGCCCAAGCTGGGCGCGAACGCCTCCTATCGGCGCGGCCAGAACAGCGAGGCCGGGCTGTCCGATCCGTCCGGACGCGGCGGCAAGTCCTCGTTCAACCTGTGGCAGACCGGCGTCGATGCCAGCTGGGAACTGGACCTGTGGGGCCGCGTGCGGCGCGAGGTCGAACAGGCCGGCGCGCTGTCGCAGGCCGCGCTGGAAGCGCAGCGCGGCGTCATGCTGTCGGTGCGCGCGGAAACCGCCAGCCACTACATCCGGCTGCGCGGCGCCCAGAACCAGCTGGCGGTGCTGCGCCAGACGCTGGACAACGCCAATCGCAATCTCGCGCTCACGCGGCTGCGGCAGCGCGAAGGCGTGGCGACCGAGCTGGATGTGTCCCAGGCGGATGCCCAGGCCGCCGCCATCGAGGCGGCCGTGCCGCCGCTGGCGCTGCGCGTGGACCAGCTGATGAACGCCCTGGCGCTGTTGCTGGACCAGCCGCCGCACGCGCTGCACGCGCGGCTGGAAACGCTGGCGCCCATCCCGGGCGGTCCGGTGCGGGTGCCGGTGGGCCTGCCCAGCGAGCTGGCCGAGCGGCGTCCCGACATCCGCCAGGCGCAGGCGCGCCTGCATGCCGCGGTGGCCGCGATTGGCGTGGCCGAGGGCGATTTCTATCCGCGCATCACCCTGTCGGGCAACATCGGGCTGCAGGCGCTGCAACTGGGCAAGCTGGACACCGACCGCGCCGGCATCTTCGGCGTGGGCCCGGCGCTGCAGATCCCCCTCTTCGAGGGCGGCAGGCTGCGCGGCCGGCTGCGGCTGCGCGAAGCGCAGGCCCAAGAGGCGGCGCTGGCATTCCAGAAAACCGTGCTCGGCGCCTGGCACGATGTCGACAACGCCATGACGGCCTATCGTAGCCAGCAGCAGGCGCGGACCAGCCTGGAACGCGCGTCGGCCAGCGCGCGCCAGGCGCTGCTGCATGCCCAGCGCCGTTATGCCGAGGGCGCGTCGGACTTCGTCAATGTGCTCAGCGCGCAGAACGCGGTGCTGGCGAACGACCAGTCACGCGTGGCCACCGAGGCGGCGGTATCGCTGGCGCTGGTGGACCTGTATCGGGCGCTGGGCGGCGGCTGGCAATAGGCTCAGCGCGATGCCCGCGCCGGCGCCGCATGCGCGCCGGCCGAGAACGATCCGATCTGGATGGCGCGGCCGGCGTACAGTCCGGCGGCGGCCATCGCCGCGCAAGCCGCCGCGCACAGCGCCAGCGCCGCGCTCCAGCCACCCAGCGCGTCATGTAGCGCGCCGATCAGCAGCGGCCCCGAGGCGGCCAGCAGATAGCCCACGAACTGCGCCATGCCCGACAGCGACGCCGCCTGCTGCGCATGGCGCGCACGCAACCCGACGAAGGCCAGTCCCAGGATGATGCCCGCGCCCATGCCCAGGCCCATCAGCACAATCCACAGGCTGGCCCAGCCCGGCGCGACGATCAGGCCGATCATCGCCACGCAGGACGCGCCCGCCGCGCCGGCCGCCACGGCGCGCTGGTCCTTCATCCTGCGCACGGCCGGCGCCAGGAACAGCGCCGGCCCCGCCGACATCAGCTGCAGCAGGCCATGCAGCGAGCCGGCCTGCTCCGCCGTGTAGCCGGCATCCTGCAGGATCGCCGGCAGCCAGCTCACCATCACATAGAACACGAAGGAATTGATGCCCAGGAACAGCGTCACCTGCCAGGCCAGCGCGCTGCCCCACAGCCGCTCGCCGTGCGGCGCGTGCGCCGTGACGGACGCGGGCCGGGTGCGGCGGGACAACTGCGGCAGCCACAGCAATGCGCCCAGCGCCGGCACCGCCAGCAGGCACAGCGCCGAAAAGCGCCACGTCGCGTCGGACAGCGCGGCCAGCGGAATCGCCACGGCCGAGGCCGCGCCCGCGATCACGCTCATGGTCAGCACATAGGCCGAGGTCAGCCCGGCCACGCGCCGCGGAAAATCGCGCTTGACCAGGCTGGGCAGCAGCACATTGCCCAGCGCGATGCCCGCGCCGATGACGACGGTGCCGGCGTAGAGCGCGGCCTCGGATCCGAGCGAACGGCCGACGATGCCGGCGGCGATCAGCAGCAGCGCGCCGAACAGCGTGCGCTCCAGACCGTAGCGGCGCGCCAGGCCGGCGGCGGCCAGCGAGCCAGCGGCGAAGGCCAGCAGGGGCAAGGTGATCAGCATGCCGGCGGCGGTGGAGCTGAGCCCCAGCTGCGCGCGGATCATGCCGATCAACGGCGCCACGCCGGTCACGGGTGCGCGCAGCGCCATGGCGATGCAGAGAATGCCGGCGACCAGCAGCACGGGACGGCTGAGGACGCGGGCGTCGGAAGAGGAAACGGACATCGGACACCTGGAAGTTGCGGCGGGCGCCGGCGATTGGCCGGCGGACCCGGAATCCACAGCTTAGCCACGCGGCCGCTTGCTGAATTTCGAGACAATGACAAAATATACACAAATCCGGCCAAACCCGTCCGCAGCCTTCTTCCGCCAGCCGCTTGCACGCCATGTACCCGCCCGTCTCCGATCCTTCAGGCCTGGACGCCGACCGGCCCGGCCAATGGACCTACGCCATGCGCGTGGACACCGCCGCCCGGGCCCACGAATCGCCCACGCACCAGCACCGCATGAGCCAGCTGGTGCTGTGCCTGGAAGGCGGCGTGACCTGCACGGTGCCGCAGGGCATCTGGATGGTGCCGCCGCGCTGCGCCGTCTGGATCCCCGGCGGCGTGCCACATTGCAATCACGTCACGCGCAACGGCCAGGTCAATTTCCTGTTCGTGCCCGCCGAGGCGCCCGGCATGCCGGCCACCTGCCAGACGCTGGGCGTGACGCCGCTGGTGCGCGAAATGGTGGTCCATCTGGCGGCGCTGTCGGCCGAGGACAGCGCGGCGCCCGGCAACCGCCGGCTGGCCGATGTGCTGGTCGAACAGCTGGCGCGGCTGGAGCCGGAACCGCTGCAC
>NZ_JAGTJY010000004.1:0-89060 GCF_018195695.1 Achromobacter sp. Marseille-Q0513
CGGATGGGGTGGGTCATGGCGGGACGCGGTGGGGGCGAGGTCATTCGGCGTGCAGCGTGGCGCCGGCCCGTTCCCGGACCAGGCTGACGGCGACCAGGGACACCAGGGCCATGGCGATGACGTACACGCCCACCATCCAGGACTTGCCGGTGGCCGAGATGATCCATTGCGCGATCATGGCGGCGAAGGCGCCGCCCAGGATGGAGCCCAGCGCATACCCGACCGAGATGCCCGAGTAGCGCACGTCGGCGGGGAACATCTCGGCGTACAGCGCCGCCTGCGGGCCGTAGGTCAGGCCCAGTGGCAGCGCCAGGATCACCAGCGCGGCCGTGAATTGCCCGATGTCGGCGGCGTCGATGAAGCCCCACATCGGCACGGCCCACAGTGCCAGCAGCACATAGCCGATCTGGAAGGTGCGCACCCGGCCGATGCGGTCGCCCAGCCAGCCGCCGAGCAGCGTCGTGGCCAGCCACACGGCGGCGGCCAGCGTGCAGGCCATCAGCACCTGCTGGGCCGGCATCTTCAGCGCGCGGCTGCCGTAGCTGATGAAGAAGCCCACCAGCAGATAGCCGGCGGCGCTGTTGCCCACGAAGATCAGCGCGGTCAGCAGCACCTCGCGCGGATGCTTGCGCAGCAGCTGGCCCAGCGGCGCGGCGCTGGCGCGCTTGCGCGCCTGCATCTCCAGGAACACCGGCGATTCCTCGACCGCGCGGCGGATGAAGGTGCCCACCACGATCAGCAGCACCGACAGCAGGAAGGGCACGCGCCAGCCCCAGTCCATGAAGCGTTCCATGCCGACGGCGGCGGTGAGGCACCAGAGCACGCCGGTGGCGACGATCATGCCCATGGGCACGCCGATCTGCGGAAAGGCGCCGAACAGCGAGCGGCGGTGCGCCGGCGCGTGTTCCACCGCCATCAGGGCCGCGCCGCCCCATTCGCCGCCGGCCGAGAAGCCCTGCAGCACGCGCAGCCCGACCAGCAGCACCGGCGCCCAGACGCCCAGCACGGCGTAGGACGGCAGCAGGCCGATCAGCGCGGTGGCCGAGCCCATCAGGATCAGCGTGGCGGCCAGCACGCGCTTGCGGCCGTAGCGGTCGCCCAGATGGCCGCAGATGATGGCGCCCAGCGGCCGGAACAGGAAGGCGACGCCCACCGTGGCGAAGGACAGGATCAGCGCCCATTCCGGATTGTTCTGGGTGAAGGGGGCGAAGAACAGCGCGCCCAGCACCAGCCCGGCGGCCTGGGAATAGATGAAGTAGTCGTACCACTCGATGGTCGAGCCGACCAGCGTGGCGGCCAGCACCTTGCGGTCGTCGGCGCTGATCAGCGGACGGCCGGCGGGCGCGACGGCGGCGCCGGGCGCGGAAATCTCGGTTTGCATGGTTTGTCTCCTGGGGTGCGGCGGCGCCGCTGATCTTGGGAAGGCCGTGCGGGGCGCGGCCTTCCTGGGGGGACTGCGATGGAACTGCGCGGCTCAGGCGGGACTTGCGACCGGCGCGGGCTGCGGCGCGTCGGGCTGGTTCTCGGGGCTGGCGGCCTGGAAGGCCGGCAGGGCGGCGCAGGCCCGCGCGATGGCGTCGATCCGCGCATACGGCGCCAGGTCGGCGCCATAGCGCCTGGCGTTGTAGACCTGCGGCATCAGGAAGCACTCGACGATGCCGGGCGCGGCGCCCAGCGCATACGGCGCGCCGTCGTCGTCGCCCAGCGCGGCCTCGAAGGCGGAAAAGGCCTCGTGGCACCAATGGCGATACCACTCGCCGACCTGCTCGTCGTCGGCGCCGAACTGGGCGCGCAGCCGCTTGAGCGCGCGCAGGTTGTTCAGCGGATGGACCTCGCAGGCGATCAGCTGCGCCAGCGCGCGGGCGCGCGCCCGGGCCGCGCGGCCTGGCGGCAGCAGCGCGGGTTCGGGATTGCGTTCCTCCAGGTATTCGATGATGGCCAGCGACTGCTGCAGGCGCAGGCCGTCGATGTCCAGCATGGGCACCAGGCCGAACGGCGCCAGGCGCCGGTAGGCCGGCTGCAGGTGCTCGCCCTGCGCCATCTGCCAGGTGACGCTGCGGTACGGCTGGCCCTTCAGGGCCAGCGCGATGCGCACGCGGTAGGCGGCCGAGCTGCGCCAGTAGCTGTGCAGCACGGGGATCGAAGCGGATTCGGCCATCGCGCGCTCCGTTCAGGCTTCGGCGGTTTCAAGCGCGGCCGTGGCCGGCAGCGGCCGCGTGCCGGGGATCTCCACCACCTGGTCGATATCGCCGAACAGGCTGGCGCCGCTGTCGTCGCGCATGCCGATGCGCACGCGGTCGCCATGCTTGAGGAAGGGCGTGCGCATTTCGCCGTCGCGCAGCTTCTCGCGCACGCGCGCTTCCACCAGGCAGCAGACGCCTGCCGCGTCGCTGGCGTTGGAGATCGTGCCGCTGCCCAGCAGCGTGCCGGCGCCCAGGCGGCGCGTGCGCGCCGCATGCGCGATCAGCTCGCCGAAGTGGAACTGCATTTCCTCGCCGGCCTGGGGCTGGCCGATGAGCCTGTCGTTCAGCCAGACCTGCATGGACCGGTGCAGCTTGCCGCCGCGCCAGTACGGTTGCAGCTCGTCGGGCGTGACCAGCACCGGCGACAGCGCCGAGGCCGGCTTGCCTTGCAGGAAGCCGAAGCCCTTGGCCAGCTCGGGCAGCACCACGTTGCGCAGCGTGACGTCGTTGACCAGGCCCAGCAGCACGATGTGTTGCAGCGCGTCGTCGGCATCCACGCCCAAGGGCACGTCGTCGGTGATCACGACGATCTCGGCTTCCAGGTCCACGCCCAGGTCTTCGCTGGCGGCGGTGATGGGATCCCGCGGCCCCATGAAATCGTCCGACGCACCCTGGTACATGAGCGGATCGGTGAGGAAGGACGGCGGCATCTCGCCGCCGCGCGCGCGCCGGGTCAGGTCGACGTGGTTCAGGTAGGCCGACGCGTCCAGCCATTGATAGGCGCGCGGCAGCGGCGCGGCGCAGCGCGCCGGATCGAAGGGTTCGCCGGCGCGGCGGCCGTCGTTCAAGGCCTGGTATTCGGCTTGCAGGCGCGGCGCGATGCGCGTCCAGTCGTCCAGCGCCTGCTGCAAGGTGGCGGCGATGGCGGGCACGACGAGGTGGCGAGACAGATCGCGGCTGACGACGACCAGCTGGCCGTCGCGCGCGCCGTTCTTCAAGGTGGCGAGTTTCATGTGTTCAATCTCCTGCGGGGTTCGTCGGGGCGGCGCTTCAGCTGTTGAGCTCGGCCCACATTTCACGGTCGCGCTCGGCGGTCCAGACGCGTGGGTCGGCGATGCCGCTGGCTTCGTCGTAGGCGCGCGAGACGTCGAAGGGAATCGCGTGTTCGTAGATGACGACATGGCCGAACTCCGGATCCATCACGCGTCGCGTGTCCGCATAGACCTGCTTGAGCGACTTGCCGCCGGCCACGCCCTCGCGCGCGCAGCCGTACAGCGTCTGCACCCAGCGGCGCGTGTAGCCGATGGCCTCGCGGCAGTCCTGCGGCGTGGTCAGCGCCGGGCCTCGGCCCGGCACCATCTGCGCGGGGCGCAGCGCTTCGAGCCGGTCCAGCGTGGCGGGCCAGTCCGCCAGGTAGGCGTCACCGGTGTAGACGCCGGCGTTGAACTCCACCAGGTCGCCCGCGAAACAGATGCCCTGCGACGGAATCCAGACCACGCTGTCGCCGCGCGTGTGGCCGTTGCCCAGATGCATCATGCGCACCTCCAGCGTGCCCAGCCGGATCGTCAGCTCGCGTTCGAACACGATGGTGGGCCAGGTCAGGCCAGGGATCGATTCGGACGAGCGGAACAGGCGCGGGAAGCGGCCGATTTCCGAATCCATGTCGGCCTGGCCGCGCTCGACGATCAGCTCGTGCGTGCCGCGGCTGGCGATGACGGTGGCCGCGCCTTCGGCGGCGAAGGCGGACGCGCCCAGCACGCGCACCGCGTGGTAGTGCGTCAGCGCGACATGGCGGATGGGCTTGTCGGTGACGCCGCGAATCGCGCGGATCAGGTCCTGCGCCATGGCCGGCGTGGCGGTGGCGTCGACCACCATCACGCTGTCGTCGCCGATGATGACGCCCGAGTTCGGATCGCCGTCGGCGACGTAGGCATAGGCGTTGTCCGACAGGCGCTCGAACGAGATTTTCTTTTCCGCCAGGTCGGCCTGGGACGCGAAGGGCTTGCTCATGGGATTTCCTTGTGAAGAATGAAACTGGGGATCAGCCGGCCCGCGCCTGGCTGCTGGTGCCGCTTTGGCCGGGCCGCAGGCCGGCGGCCTTGTCGCGGGTCCAGGCGGCCAGCTCGTCGTGCGCGGCGCGGCGCTTGTCGGCGACGTAGTCATGCATGGGCAGGCGCACGGTGATTTCCAGGCGCAGGCCGTTGGGATCGAAGAAGTAGATGGAGCGGATGAAGTGATGGTCGGTCGGCCCGACGGTCTCGATGCCGTGCCCGGTCAGCCGCTGGCGCATGGCCTCCAGCGCGGCCTCGTCCTCGACTTCCATGGCGAAATGGTTGACCCAGCGCGGCGTGTCGGGATCGGGCGCGCTGGCGCCGTTGTCGCCCAGGTCGAAGAAGGCGATGTGCGAGTGATCGGCGAACTCGAAGAACAGATGCACGAAGGGGCAGTACTCGCCGGTGGACGGCACGCGCTCTTCCTTGACCACGTGCACCAGCGGCAGGCCGAGGATGTCTTCGTAGAAGTGGCGGGTTTCCTCCGCGTCGCGGCAGCGCCAGGCGAAGTGGTGCAGGCCGCGGACGGCGGGGCAGGGCGCGGCGGCGCGGGACAGATCGGGCTGGGTCATGCGGGGTCTCCGGCAATCAGGGAATGGACAGGCAGGACGGCTCCGCGTGCGCCGCCATCATTTCGTCGACGGCGGCCTGGGCGCGGTCGCCGTCGCCCAGGGCTTCGATCAGCAGCAGCACCAGTTGCGCCAGGCGGTCGCGCTGGACCGAGGGATCGGGCGCGCTGGTGAGCGCGATCAGGCGTTCGAGCAGATCGTCAAGCTGTGGCTGCGACATGGGCATGGGCGTGGGTTCCGGCATTCGATGGGGAGTGCGCGTCCGGGGACGCGCGGTAGGCGCAGGGGTAGAGCGCGGCGGCGATCCAGTCCGGCAGGGCCGCGTCGGCCTGGCCCGAGGCGGCGGCATCGATGGCGGCCATCACATGCTGGTCCGGCCGGATCAGCCAGACTTCGCCGTCCATCTCCACGCCCAGCTGGCGCCGCAGCGCCTCGCGGCCCTCGGCGTCGCAATGGGCGCCGACCGCCACGCGACGCAGCAGGGCGCCGTCGTCGGTCGGTTCCGGGACGGGCGGTACGTGTTCGCTGAAAACCAGGGCGGTGAACCAGGGGCCGAGCAGCTGGTGCAGCGAGCGCTGCGCGCGGCGGTCCAGCACCACATTGGGCAGCGCGCGTCCCGCATGCGGGCTGGCGGGATGCGCCAGCGGCGACGGTGGGTAGACGGCCGGCATGCAGAGCCTGCCGGTATTGATCATGCGCGCGGGCACGTCATGGCGCGGGGCCAGGGCGATGATGGCATCGCGCCACATGCGCGCCGATTCGGCCGGGCCGGGATGCACGAAGCGCGACGAACGCCGCGCCTGGCGGATGTTCTCCAGCGCCGCGTGCTTGCGCTCGGCGCTGTAGCTGTCGAGCAGGGCGTCGCTGGCGCGTCCTTGCAGCACCAGCGCCAGTTTCCAGCCCAGGTTGTCGGCGTCCTGGATGCCGCCGTTGCCGCCGCGCGCGCCGAATGGCGCCACCAGGTGCGCCGAGTCGCCGGCGAACAGCACGCGGCCGTGGCGCAGGCCGGACAGGCATTCATGGCGGTAGGCCCAGACGCCGTGCCAGGCGATATCGAAATCGACTTGTTCGCCGAGCAGGTCCCAGACGCGCTGGCGCATGGCCTGTGGCGTACAGGCCGCCTGCGCGTCCTCGTCGGGACGCAGCTGGAAGTCCAGCCGCCAGGTGTCGTCTGCCATCTTGTGGCGCCAGACGGCCCGGCCGTGGTTGCTGCCGGCGTCCAGCCAGGTCCAGCGCTCCTCCGGCCAGGACGTACCGCGCAGCACTACGTCGATGATGATCCAGCGGTCCTCGTTGCGGTCGTACACCTCGGGCCGCAGGCCCAGCGCCTGGCGCAGCGGGCTGTTGGCGCCGTCGCAGGCGATCACCCATTCGGCCCGCGTGCGGTAGTCGCCCTCGGGCGTGTGCACGCGCAGCGTGACCGGGCCGCCGTCGGCCGGCGTCTCGATCGCGTCGACGCGGTTGAGCCAGCGCAGCTCGGCCAGCGGCTCGCGTTGCAGCGCCTCGACCAGGAAGGCTTCCAGATAGTATTGCTGCAGGTTCACGAAGCCGTTGTGGCGCATGTCCGGCTGGGCCTGCAGCGTGAACGAGGCGACTGCCGCATCGCGGCACAGCACGCGCCCGACGTTCCAGCGCACGCCCTTGGCGACGATGGCGTCGGCCACGTCCAGGCGGTCGAAGATGTCCAGCGTGCGCTGCGCCCAGACCATGCCGCGCGAGGCCAGGCCGCGCACGCCCACGGTGTTGTCGTCGTCCAGCAGGGTCACGCGCTGGCCCCGGCGGACCAGGTCCAGCGCCATCGTCAGGCCGCTCAGGCCGCCGCCCACGACGACGACCGGGTGCGGCGCGGGCCGGGCGCGGTCCAGCTCGTCGGGCCTGAGGAAAGGGTAGGTGGGAAGCTCCATCATGGCTTGACCTTGTGCTCCAGTGATCTATAGTTCTTGGCTTCAGGGCACCAATGTAGAAGTGCCGCCGGCAGGCGTCATGTCCTCACGCAAGAGGACAACTCGCGGCCCGCCGATCCCCGTAGAATCGATCGCCAAGACTGGGGGAGCCAGAACCATGAGAGAGACAAGCCATCAAGCGTTCGCGCGCGCGGACGGCGGGCAGTGGGCAGTTCCCGTGATCACCGGCCTGGGCGGCCCGGCTTTCCATGCCACCTTGCTGGCGGGGCTGCGCGACCTGGTGGGCGCCGACCACGTCACCGACCTGAGCTATGACCAGGCCGGCGGGCTGGGCCAGTGTTCGGCCGCCAGCCTGCTGAACCAGTCCATGATCGAGTGGACGACCAACCTCTACGTCAACGGCAGCTTCTATCGCCGTGACCCCAATTACCAGATGCTCTGCGGCATGGCCGGACAGCGGCGCCGCTCGGAAGCGCTGATCGTCGAGCCGCTCTGTCCTGAGGGTATTCCCGATGCCGAATACCGGCGCCTGCTGTTCGAGCGGCCGGGCTTCGCCAGCAAGATCTCGGTCATCGGCGCGCGCGACGACGGCGTCTGCTACATCAACCTGTACTTTTCGCGGCGGCATGGCGCCGGCGTGGAGGATCTGCTGCGCGGCTGCGCGCCCCTGCTGATCGCGCTGAGCCGGCGACATCGCGAACTGCGCTGCCCGGCCGAGCCGGCATGCGCCGAGGCCGAGAGCTGGGCTTCGGGGTTTTCTCTGAGGGAAATCCAGGTGGCGGGATTGCTGCGGCGCGGCCATACCGCCAAGCAGGTGGGGCGCGAGCTTGGCCTGTCGCCGGCCACCGTGGTGACCTACAAGAACCGCATCTTCAAGAAATGCCAGGTCGCCAGCCTGAAGGAATTCCTGCTCAAGACGCCGTCGCCGTCCGCCGGGGGAGAGCGGGGCCTGGCCTGTTGAGGGCAGAGCAGGTTCGCGCCGCGGCGCGAGGGGCGGGGGCAGGCGGGCGCCTGCCCCGGACTGGCAGCGCGCGGCATGGCCGGCGCTGCCAGGGGCTTACTTCTTCTTCATCATGTCGAAGAATTCGGCATTGGTCTTGGTGACGCGCATCTTGTCCAGGATGAATTCCATGGACTGCACTTCGTCCATGTCGTGGATGAACTTGCGCAGCACCCAGACCTTCTGCAGCAGGTCCGGCGCGATCAGCAGCTCTTCGCGGCGGGTGCCGGACTTGTTCAGGTTGATGGCCGGGTAGACGCGCTTTTCAGCCAGGCGACGCTCGAGGTGGACTTCGGAGTTGCCGGTGCCCTTGAATTCCTCGTAGATCACTTCGTCCATGCGGCTGCCGGTTTCGATCAGCGCGGTGCCCAGGATGGTCAGCGAACCGCCTTCCTCGAGATTGCGGGCGGCGCCGAAGAAGCGCTTCGGGCGCTGCAGGGCGTTGGCGTCCACGCCACCGGTCAGCACCTTGCCGGAGGCCGGCACGACGGTGTTGTAGGCGCGGGCCAGGCGGGTGATCGAGTCCAGCAGGATCACCACGTCCTTCTTCATTTCGACCAGGCGCTTGGCCTTTTCGATGACCATCTCAGCCACTTGCACGTGGCGGGTGGCCGGCTCGTCGAAGGTCGAGGCCACGACTTCGCCGCGCACCGTGCGCTGCATTTCGGTCACTTCCTCGGGACGCTCGTCCACCAGCAGCACGATCATGACCGCGTCGGGATAGTTGGTGGTGATGGCGTGCGCGATGTGCTGCATCATCACCGTCTTGCCGGACTTGGGGCTGGCGACGATCAGGCCGCGCTGGCCCATGCCGATGGGGGCGAAGACGTCCAGGATGCGGCCAGTGAGGTTTTCCTCGCTCTTGATGTCGCGTTCCAGGCGCATGGTCCGGTTCGGATGCAGCGGCGTCAGGTTCTCGAACATGATGCGATGCTTGATCGCCTCGGGCGCCACGCCGTTGACCTTGTCCACCTTGACCAGGGCGAAATAGCGCTCGCCATCCTTGGGCGTGCGGACTTCGCCTTCGATCGAGTCGCCGGTATGCAGGTTGAAGCGGCGGATCTGCGACGGCGAGATGTAGATGTCGTCCGTGCTGGCCAGGTAGGAGGTCTCGGGCGAGCGCAGGAAACCGAAGCCATCGGGCAGGACTTCAAGCACGCCGTCGCCAAAGATCTGCTCGCCCTGTTTGGCGCGCCGTTTCATGATGGCGAACATCAGTTCCTGCTTGCGCAGGCGGTTGGCGTTCTCGATTTCCAGGCCAGCGGCCATTTCCAGCAACTGCGAGACGTGCAGCGCCTTCAGTTCGTTGAGGTGCATCGCGGTGAGTGGTGGGGGAATGTAAAGGAGGGGTTTGTCGGCGCGCCACGGACGGGCTCGCGCGTATTTCTTTGAAGGACGCCGCCGCCTGGGCGGCGCCTTCGGTTACAGCACGCAGTTTACAACGCGCCGTCCAGGAATGCGGTAAGTTGCGACTTCGACAGCGCGCCAACCTTCGTGGCGGCGGCCTGGCCGTCCTTGAAGAGCATCAGGGTGGGGATGCCACGGATGCCGTACTTGGCGGCGGTGCCCTGGTTGTCGTCCACGTTCAGCTTGGCGACCGTCAGGCGGCCAGCGTATTCGGCGGCGACTTCTTCCAGGATCGGGGCGATCATCTTGCAGGGGCCGCACCAGGCAGCCCAGTAGTCCACCAGCACCGGCTGGCCGGACTTCAACACATCGGCCTCGAAGCTGGCGTCACTGACGTTCTTGATTTGGTCGCTCATGATGGTGATTCTCTGTTCCGCGGCAGAGGGCGCGAAAAAGGGGACGTGCCATGCCGTTGTTCTAGTTTGTAATGGATTAAAGCATACCACTGTCGATAACAACAGGGTTTGCGGCTTTTGTGTAGGATGTTGCGGCGCGGCGGCCGTGGTCCTGCAGAAAAATGGCCGGACAGGGCCGCCGCCATGACTGTCATCCTACCGAATATGGGGCTGCTCAGGTCCTGCGCATCCCACCGGGAGCCGCGCGGAATCTGGGCTTGTCCGTAAAATGTCGGTTTTTTTCCACAGATGTTGGGGATAACTTGGCCACTCCACGTTACAACGAGGCGTCCATCCGCGTCCTGAAGGGGCTGGAACCCGTGCGCCAGCGCCCGGGCATGTACACCCGCACCGAGAACCCGCTGCACGTCGTGCAGGAGGTGATCGACAACGCCGCCGACGAGGCGCTGGCCGGCTACGGCAAACAGATACAAGTCACGCTGCACACCGATGGCAGCGTATCCGTCGAGGACGACGGCCGCGGCATACCCGTGGGATTGCACCCGGAAGAAAACGCGCCGGTGGTTGAACTGGTGTTCACCCGCCTGCACGCCGGCGGCAAGTTCGACAAGCAGGGCGGAGGCGCCTATGCGTTCTCCGGCGGCCTGCACGGCGTGGGCGTGTCCGTCACCAACGCGCTGGCGACCCGGCTGGAAGTCGTGGTCTGGCGCGACGGCGGCGTGAACCGGCTGGTGTTCAAGGACGGCGAAGTCGCCGAGCCGCTGGCGCCGTATGCCGAAGGCGGACGCAAGAAGTCCGGCACCCGCGTGCGCGTCTGGCCCGACACCAAATACTTCGACAGCCCCGCGATTCCGCTGGGCGAGCTGACGCACCTGCTGCGCAGCAAGGCCGTGCTGCTGCCGGGCGTGAAGGTCATGCTGGTCAACGAGAAGACCGGCGACACCAAGACCTGGCAGTACCAGGACGGCCTGCGCGGCTACCTGGCCGAAGCGCTGGCCGGCGCCGAGCTGATGGTGCCCTTCTTCGAGGGCGCGCAGTACGCCGGCGCCGACCACGAGAACTTCGCGGAAGGCGAGGGCGCGCAGTGGGTGGTGGCCTGGACCGAGGACGGCAACGCCGTGCGCGAGTCCTATGTGAACCTGATCCCCACGCCGGCTGGCGGCACCCACGAATCGGGCCTGCGCGAAGGCCTGTTCGGCGCGGTCAAGAGCTTCGCCGAGCTGCACAGCCTGCTGCCCAAGGGCGTCAAGCTGCTGCCCGAGGACGTGTTCGCGCGCGCCAGCTTCGTGCTGTCGGCCAAGGTGCTGGATCCGCAGTTCCAGGGCCAGATCAAGGAACGGCTGAACAGCCGCGACGCCGTGCGACTGGTGGGCGGCTTCTCCAAGAGCGCGCTGGATCTCTGGCTGCACAGCAATGTCGAGTACGGCAAGAAGCTGGCCGAACTGGCGATCCGCCAGGCGCAGGCGCGTCAGCGCTCGGCGCAGAAGGTCGAGAAGCGCAAGAGTTCCGGCGTGGCCGTGCTGCCCGGCAAGCTGACCGATTGCGAAGCCAGCGACGCGGCGCGCACCGAGGTCTTCCTGGTCGAGGGCGACTCGGCCGGCGGTTCGGCCAAGATGGGCCGCGACAAGGAATTCCAGGCCATCCTGCCGCTGCGCGGCAAGGTGCTCAATTCCTGGGAAGTGGACCGCGATCGCCTGTTCGCCAACAACGAAATCCATGACATCTCGGTGGCTATCGGCGTCGATCCGCACGGACCGAACGACACGCCCGACCTGTCCGGGCTGCGCTATGGCCGCATCTGCATCCTGTCGGACGCGGACGTCGACGGCTCGCACATCCAGGTGCTGCTGCTGACGCTGTTCTACAAGCATTTCCCCAAGCTGGTCGAGGCCGGCAACGTCTACGTCGCCAAGCCGCCGCTGTTCCGCCTGGACGTGCCGGCGCAGGGCAAGCGCCCGGCGCGCAAGATCTACTGCCTGGACGACGGCGAGCTGGAAGCCGCGCAGGACAAGCTGCGCAAGGAAGGCGTGCGTGAAGGCGCCTGGGCGGTCAGCCGCTTCAAGGGCCTGGGTGAAATGAATCCCGAGCAGCTCTGGGAAACCACCATGAACCCGGACACGCGCCGCCTGCTGCCGGTGGGCTATGGCGACCAGTCGCCGGAAGACACCACGCGCATGTTCGACATGCTGATGGGCAAGGGGGAATCCTCGCAACGCCGCGCCTGGATCGAAGAGAAGGGCAACCTGGCGGAGCTCGACATCTGATGACGCAAGCCGCGCCCGCGTCCGCCGTCATGGAAATCGACCTGCAGGCCGATGACTATGCCGACTTCGTCGCCTACATGTACAAGCGGCCCGAAATGCGCGGCCGCCGCATGCGCTCGCATCTGCGCTTCGCCGTGCTGATGGTGGTGGCGCTGCTGGCCTACACGGCTTGGAGCGCCTGGGGACCGGGCGGCCCGGACTGGGGCGCGGTCCTGCCCGCCTATTTCCAGGGGCTGGCGGTGGGCCTGGGCGTTCTGGTCCTGCTGGCGCTGGCCTACGAATTCGTGCTGCCCGCCCTGGTGAAGGCCAATACGCGACGCATGCTGCGACGCCAGCCCGATGAGATGTTCCTGGGCCGCCACCGCCTGGAATTCGGCGCCGACGGCATCGATGACGCCACCGCCACGGCTTCGGGCCGCATGGACTGGAGCAACGTCAGCCGCGTCGAGGAAACGCCCGAACACCTGTATGTGGTCCTGGGCACGCTGCAAGGCGTGATCATCCCCAAGCGCGGGCAGGACGCCGGCACGCTGGAGGCCGTGCGCGTGCAATTCCGCGCGCATGTGGCCGACGCGAAGCTGGCCGTGTCCGCGCCGGCGCAATGACGCCGTTCCGATGAAATTGTCTACCTGAATACATCATGACCGACAGCAATCAACCTGGTCTTTTCGACGCCTCCTCGCCCGGCGATGGCGACGCCGCCATCACGCTGGCGCGCTATGCCGAGCAGGCCTATCTGGACTATGCCGTGTCCGTGGTGCGCGGCCGGGCGCTGCCCGACGTGGGCGACGGCCAGAAGCCGGTGCAGCGCCGCATCCTGTTCGCCATGCAGGCCATGGGCCTGGCGGCCGGCGCCAAGCCGGTCAAGTCCGCGCGCGTCGTGGGCGATGTGCTGGGTAAATACCACCCGCACGGCGACCAGGCCGCGTATGACGCGATGGTGCGCATGGCGCAGGATTTCTCGCTGCGCTATCCGCTGATCGACGGCCAGGGCAACTTCGGCTCGCGCGACGGCGACAACGCGGCGGCGATGCGTTACACGGAAGCCCGCCTCACGCCGATCGCCAAGCTGCTGCTGGACGAACTGGACGAAGGCACGGTCGATTTCGTGCCCAACTACGACGGCAGCCAGGAAGAGCCGCAGATGCTGCCGGCGCGCCTGCCGGTGATGCTGCTGAACGGCGCCTCGGGCATCGCCGTGGGCATGGCCACCGAAATCCCGCCGCACAACCTGCGCGAAGTGGCGCAGGCCTGCGTGACGCTGATCAAGCAGCCGCAGCTGACCGACGCCGAGCTGTATGGCCTGGTGCCCGGCCCCGACTTCGCCGGCGGCGGCCAGATCATCACGCCGGCCGCCGACATCGCCCAGATCTACTCGACCGGCCGTGGCTCGCTCAAGGTGCGCGCGCGCTGGCAGTTCGAGGAAATGGCGCGCGGCCAGTGGCAACTGGTGGTGACCGAGCTGCCGCCGGGCACGTCCGGCCAGAAGGTGCTCGAAGAGATCGAGGAAATCACCAATCCCAAGGTCAAGACCGGCAAGAAGAGCCTGACGCCCGAGCAGACCCAGTCCAAGGCCGTCATGCTGAACCTGCTGGACGCCGTGCGTGACGAGTCCGGCAAGGACGCCGCCGTGCGCCTGGTGTTCGAGCCCAAGACCTCGCGCGTGGACCGCGACGAATTCGTCAACACGCTGCTGGCGCAGACCAGCATGGAAAGCAGCGCCTCGGTCAACCTGGTCTGCATCGGCACCGACGGCCGTCCGCGCCAGAAGGGCCTGCGCGACATCCTGACCGAATGGCTGGCGTTCCGCACCCAGACCGTGACGCGCCGCACGCGCTTCCGCCTGGACAAGGTCATCGACCGCATCCACGTGCTGGAAGGCCGGATGGTGGTCTACCTGAACGTGGACGAAGTCATCCAGACCATCCGCGAATCAGACGAGCCGCGCGCCGCGCTGATGGAGCGCTTCAAGCTGACCGAGCGCCAGGCCGACGACATCCTGGAAATGCGCCTGCGCCAGCTGGCCCGCCTGGAAGGGATCAAGATCGAGCAGGAACTGGCCGGCAAGCGCGAAGAGCAAGTCCGCCTGCAGGAACTGCTGGACAATCCGACCTCGCTCAAGCGCCTGCTGGTCAAGGAAATCGAGGCCGACGCCAAGCAATACGGCGACGACCGTCGCACGCTGATCGAGACGGCCGAGCGCGCCGTGCTGGAAACCAAGGTGCTGGACGAGCCGGTGACCGTGATCGTGTCGCAGAAGGGCTGGCTGCGCGCGCGCCAGGGCCACGGCCACGATGCCTCGCAATTCGGCTTCAAGCAGGGCGACGATCTGTACGGCGCCTTCGAATGCCGCACCACCGACACGCTGATCGCGGTGGGCGACAACGGCCGCGTCCACTCCGTAGCCGTGTCGGGCCTGCCTTCGGCGCGCGGCGACGGCCAGCCGATCACCACCATGATCGACCTGGAAAGCGGTTCGCGCATCGTGCACATGATCGCGGCGTCGGCCGATTCGCGCTGGCTGCTGGCCACGCGCGGCGGCTACGGCTTCGCGGCCAGGTTCTCGGACATGTTCAGCCGCCAGCGCGCCGGCAAGCAGTTCATCACGCTGGAGGCCGGCGACGAGCTGCTGCGGCCGGTGCCGCTGTTCGACGGCGCGACGCAGCTGGCGCTGCTGTCGCACAAGGGCAAGTTCCTGGTGTTCGGCCTGGACGAGCTCAAGAGCCTGTCGGGCGGCGGCCGGGGCACCATCCTGATGGGGCTGGACACCGCCGACAAGCTGGACCAGGCCGTGCCGATCGGCGCGGCCGGGTTGCGCGCCGCGGGCGTGTACCGCAACAAGCACACCGAGGACATCCTGGCCGGCGCCGCGCTCACGCCCTATGTGGGCAAGCGCGCGCGCAAGGGCCGGCAGTTGGACGTGCGCCCGAAGCAGCCGGTGCTGTCGCCGGTGCTGGGCTGATCCGCCCGGACCCCGCCGGATCCCGCGCTACGGCGCGGGATTTTTTTTGCGCGCGGGCATGACCCCGGCGGGCCGGAGGGATTTCGGCGTCCTGCCGTAATGCCGCTCGAAGGCCGTGCTGAAGCTGGACGGGTGTTGGTATCCGATCTGATAGGCCACCGTGGAGACATGCAGGCCGGTTTCCAGCAGTTCCCAGGCTTTGCGCATGCGGATATCGGTCAGCATGCGATGCGGACTGGTGCCGAACATGTCCCGAAAACCCTGCTTGAGCTTGAATTCGTTGGTGCCGACGGCGGCGCACAGATAGCCGACGGTCAGCGGACGGTCGAATTGGCAGGCCAGGATTTCCCTGGCGCGCAGCAGGCGCTCCTGGTCCCGCGACGACAGACGCGCGGGCGGCGTGCGTGGCGGCAGGCAAGGGCGCGATTGCGCCGACAACAGGCTCAGCGCCGCGATGTGCAGGTCCAGCAGGCTGCCGTCCTGGTCGCGCAGATGCAGCAGCGAGTTGGCCAGTGCGCGGATGGCGGCGCCATGCTGGCCGGTGTGGAGCAGGCGCGCCGACGGATTGCCGTGCACGCCGTCGAGCAGCCCGTCCAGTCCGTACCGGTGCAGCAAGGCGTGGTCCGCGATCAGCCGCAGTTGCCGGATCGACTGGTTTGCCGGAAAGCGCCGTTCGCCGCTGATGCTGGCGAACGCGGCCACGGTGCTGTGGCCGGCCATGAAATCGAAGCGCTGCCCGTCCGCGCCGACCGTGCTGGACCTGCCCTCGAGGGCGATGGTGAAGGTCAGGGATGGTTCGCGCTCCAGCGTGCGGGCGTCGAGCAGATCATGAGTCGGCTGATAGTGGGCATAGGCCACGGCCAGGCCGTCGTCGAATACCAGGGAGTCGGTGTGGCAGGCCCCCAGGTCTGGCGGCAGCCGGCTGCGTTGCCAGGCGGATGGGCCGAGGCGGGCCGGCGCGCCGATGTCCTCGGCCTTCAGGCGGTAATGCATGGCGTTTCCTGTGCGTTCGATCGCCGTGGTCCGGCATGGCGCTCCGGAATGCGCAAGCAGGAATCCGGATCGCCTAAGTCTTTAATGATATCCATTCTCAAGCGGATTCTATAGTGATCCGGAGCGGTGCCGCGTGGCGATCCGGCAGGCGTCGCCAGCCGGATGAGTCGGGCGCCGCGCAAGCCGTCGCCGGCTTGCCGTCACGTCATGGCGCCCATGAGCGGCCACGGTCATCGTCGCGGCATTGCATGCGGACCTACGCGTACAGACCTACTTGAGAGAGCAGAAGCATGAAGCAACACAACCCTTTCCGCCGGCCTCCGGCGCCGCCGGTCGCGCGTGGCGGGCCCAGGCGGGCCGGCGCGCTGCGCAACCCCTCGACGCGCGGAGGACATGATGCGTGATGAGCGTCTGCATCCGGCCGTGGCGGCGAACGATCCGCCGTCGCGGGAGGCCTCCGGTCTGCCGCTATTGTGGCTGGGTTTCATCCTGGTCTCCTTGAATCTGCGGCTGATCTTCGCCACCGTCGGGCCGCTGCTGCAGGACCTGGCGCTAGGCTTCGCGTCCACGTTGCTGGTGACGACCCTGCCGTTGCTGCTGCTGGGCGTCTTCTCCATTCCCGGCGTGAGGCTGCGGCAGGCATTGGGCGAGGAACGGGCCTTGCTGTTCGCGCTGGCCTTGCTGACCCTGGGCTGCGGCCTGCGCGGATTTGGCGAGACGGCGCTCATCCTGGGCACCGTCCTGGGCGGCGCGGGCATTGCCGTGATGAACGTGATCATGCCGGCGCTGGCGCGCAAACGCTTCGGGGCGCGGCGCATGGGCATGGTGATGGGCGTCTATGCGCTGATGCTGGGAGCCGGCGCCGTGCTGGGCGCCGGCGCGTCCTTTCCCTTGTTCCGGTGGATGGGGGCGGACAGCGAGGCGGCCTACCGTTCGCTGGGGTTGTGGGCGGCGCCGGCGCTGCTGGCCCTGCTGGTCTGGCTGCCGCAAGCCAGGCAAGCGGCTGGCGCGGGCAAGCCGCCGGGCGCGCCTGCCGGCGCCGTGGCGCAGGTCTATCGCAACCGGACGGCATGGTCGATCACGCTGTTCTTCGGTCTGCAGGTCCTCAACCTGTACGTGTTCCTGCCGTGGATGCCGACCATCCTGATGGATCGGGGCATGACGCAGGAGAGCGCGGCGCTGGTGTTTTCCCTGTCGCAGCTCAGTCTGATGGCGGGCAGCTTCCTGCTGCCGTTGTCGGCATCGCGCCGGGACGATCAGCGGCCGCATATCGCCGTGACGATATCGATGTGCCTGGCAGGCACGCTGGGCCTGTTGTATGCGCCAGCGGGGTCGGCGCTGTTCTGGGCCATGCTGCTGGGGTTCGGACAGGGGGGCAGTCTGTCGCTGGGCGCGTTTCTGTTCATCGCCAAGAGCGCGAGCATCGACACCGCTACGCGAATCTCGGCGATGGCGCAGACCGTGGGCTATCTGATCGCGATGGCCGGACCCTTGTCCGTCGGGTATCTTTACCAGAAGACCGGGGACTGGAACGTTCCGGTCCTGATGCTGGCGGGGATCCTGATCGTCGAGTTGTTCGTGGCGCTGCCGGCGGGACGCAACGTCAGGATATGAGCGGTTGACGAAAGCGCGCCACCTGGTTTTTAATTAATAGACTGATTTATCTATTAATTGATTCCCCATGCGCAAAGTCGACCCCATCAAGCAGCAGGAGCGGCGCCGCCACATCCTGGAGGCCGCCGCGCATTGCTTCGCGGAGCACGGTTTCCACGGCACCTCGACCGCCCTGATCTGCGAGCGCGCGGGCATGAGCCCTGGCAACCTGTTCCACTACTACCGCAGCAAGGCCGACATCGTCGAGGCCCTGATCGCGGCGGATACCGAGACCACGAGGGAAGTCATCCAGGCGGCCTGCGCCTCGCCCGACGCCCGCGCCGCGGCACGCGGCTGGGTGGCCGAGCAGGTGCTGCTGTACCTGGATCCGTCCTATGTGCGTCTGGGCATGGAAGTGCTGGCCGAGGCGGTGCGCAATCCTGCGGTGCATGCGCTGGTCATCGCCAACGAGGCCGAGCGCAAGCAGGGCTTGACGGCGATGCTGGCATCGGCCTGGGGCAAGGCGAGTGGCGAAGCGCCGCCGCAGCCCCCGGATGAAATGGCCGACATGATCCTGTTGCTGCTGGACGGCATTTTCAGCCGCCGTGTGGTCGATCCCGGGTTTGACTCCAAGGCCGGCCGCCGTCTGCTCGAGAGCGCGCTGGCCCGTTATCTGCCGTCCGAAACCGCCGCCGGAGGTCGCAAATGAGTGCCGCCCCGGTTGTGGCCAGATCCGCCCGGCTGCAGCAGGTGGATGCGCTCCGGGGCTTCGCGCTGTTCGGCATCCTGGTCGTCAATATCGGCGTGTTCGCCTCGCCGTACTACGGCAGCGGCGTGGTCGATCCCGCGTTCGGACGCCCGCTGGATCTCGCGGCCAGCTGGGTCTTCGGCCTGCTGTTCGAGACCAAGTTCTATCTGCTGTTCTCGTTCCTGTTCGGCTACAGCTTCACCCTGCAGATGGCGGCTGCCGAGCGCAGCCAGGCGGCCTTCCTGCCGCGCTTCCTGCGGCGGCTGGCGGGCCTGGCCGTGCTGGGCGCGGCGCATGCCGTGCTGTTCTACCACGGCGACATCCTGCTGACCTACGCCATCCTGGGCCTGCTGCTGCTTTGCTGCCGCAACCTTGAGCCCGCCCGCGCGTTGCGACTGGCGCTGTGGCTCATCGGGCTCGCCTCGGCCGCCTGGGCGGTGCTGGCCGGGTTGAGCCTGCTGGACCCGCCGGGCCCCGAGGTCGCGGCGCAAGCGCAGGCCGACGTGCTCTCCGCCCTGCAAGCCTACCGGGGCACGGTCGGTTCCGTGATCGGGCAGCACGCCAAGGAACTCGTCGAGTATGTCTGGGTCGTGCTGCTGCTGGTGCAGGGGCCTTACGCCTTCGCCATGTTCCTGGTCGGCTACGCGCTGGGACGGCGGCAGGCGCTGGAAGATCCGTGGCGCCAGCCGCGCGCGCTGGGACTTTTGCTGGCGCTGGGCCTGCTGCCGGGCCTGGCTGGCGCGGCCTTCTATGCCTGGGGCGCGCTGCCTTCGGTGGCCGGGCCGTCCTGGGAGTTGCCGGGCCTGGCCGTGGGCCTGTTCACGTCGCCGCTGCTGACCATGAGCTATGCCTGCGCCTTCCTGTTGATGCTGCGTTCCCGCATGGGCGCACGGATCTCGGCATGGCTGGCGCCGGCGGGCCGGATGGCGTTGACCAACTACCTGATGCAGTCCGTGGTCTGCGCGCTGGTGTTCACGGCCTGGGGCGCGCGCCAGATGGGTTTGTGGTCGCCGCTGGAGGCCGGCGGGCTGGCGCTGGTGATTTTCCTGGCGCAGACGGCGGTGTCGGCCTGGTGGATGCGCCGTCATGCCTACGGGCCGGTGGAGTGGTTCCTGCGCGCGCTGACGGTGGGCGCCTGGCCGCAATGGCGCCGGACGCCGGATGGCCGCAGCGCGGCTTGAGCGGCGGAAGTAACGATGAGGGCCCGCGGGGCGCCGGAATGGCGCCCCGTTTCGTTGTCGCTGCCGCCGAGCCTGCCGGCCAGGCGCGCCCGTGGCCGGATCCGCCGCAGGCCGTCCGCGCTCAGCCGCGCGCCTGCGCGATCGCGGCGTCGATCGCTCCGGCCAGGCGCTCCGTCAGCTGGTCCAGTTCGTCGTCCGAGACGATGAAGGGCGGGGCCAGCAGTACATGGTCGCCGTGGCGGCCGTCGATGGTGCCGCCCATCGGATAGACCATCAGGCCGCGCGCCATGGCCTCGCGCTTGACGCGGGCGTGCAGCGACAGCGCCGGATCGAAGGTCTGCTTGCTGGCGCGGTCGGTGACCAGCTCCAGGCCCATGAACAGGCCGCGGCCACGGATGTCGCCCACATGCGGATGGTCGCCGAATGCCTGTTCCAGGCGCTGGCGCAACCCGGCGCCTTGCGCGCGCACGCGCTCGAGCAGGCCGTCGCGGCGGATGACCTGCTGCACCGCCAGCGCGGCGGCGCAGGCGGTGGCGTGGCCCAGGTAGGTGTGGCCGTGCTGGAAGAAGCCCGAACCCTGTTCGATGGCGCGCACGATGCGCTCCTGCGCCATGACCGCGCCAATCGGCTGGTAGCCGCCGCCCAGGCCCTTGGCGATGGTGATGAGGTCGGGCGTGATGCCTTCCTGCTCCACCGCGTACAGCGTGCCGCTGCGCCCCATGCCGCACATGACCTCATCGGCGATCAGCAGCACGCCATGGCGGTCGCAGACTTCGCGGATGCGGCGGAAATACGTGGACACGGCCGGGACCGCGCCCAGGGTGGCGCCGACCACCGGCTCGGCCACGAAGGCCATGACGCTGTCCGGTCCCAGCCGCTGGAAGGTCTGTTCCAGTTCGTCCGCCAGGCGCGCCGCGTATTGCTCCTCGCTTTCGCCCTCGCGCTGGTCACGATAGGCATAGCAGGGCGAGACATGCTCGACCTCGATCAGCAAGGGGGCGAACTGCGCCCGCCGCCAGGCGTTGCCGCCGACTGCCAGCGCCCCCAGCGTGTTGCCGTGATAGCTCTGGCGGCGCGCGACGATATGGCGGCGGCCGGGCTGTCCGATTTCCACGTAGTACTGGCGCGCCATCTTCAGCGCGGCCTCGATGGCTTCGGAGCCGCCGGAGACGAAATAGGCGTGCGACGTGCCGGCGGGGGCGTCCTCGACCAGCATGGCGGCCAGCGATTCGGCGGCCTCGGTGGTGAAGAAGCTGGTGTGCGCGTAGGCCAGCGCGTCGATCTGCGCGTGCATGGCGGCCAGCACGTCGGGATGGTTGTGTCCCAGGCAGGACACCGCCGCGCCGCCCGAGCCGTCCAGGTAGGCGCGGCCGGATTGGTCGTACAGCCAGGCGCCCTGGCCGCGCACGGCGACGGGGGGCGTGGCGCGCAGGGAGCGATGGAAAACTCGGGTGCTGGTCATGGCGCAGGTTCCGGTCAGGGTGGAGGTAATGAAGCGGGGATGGTGGGCGTATTCAGCGTCGCGCGCGGCCGCTGGGTGCGTCGGTCCAGTAGACGCCGTCGGCGCGCTGGCGCGATTCGATTTCGGACAGCCGTTGCAGCACGTCGTCGCCGCCCAGCACGGCGACGCGCGCGATCAGGTGTTCGGCCAGGCCGAGCAGACCGGCCGTGCTGTGGAAGAACGAGGCCGGGCCGGCGGCGTCGCCAGGCGCGTCCTCGGGACGCGCGAAGCGCAGGACGTGACGGGCGAACGGAACGATCGGGCTGGCGGGCGCATCGGTCAGCGCGATCACGGCCGCGCCGCGTCCGGCCGCCAGCCGCGCCAGTTCCAGCGTGGCCGCGGCGTAGGGCGCCTGGGTCACCACCACCAGCGCGTCGCCCGCGCCGAGGCTGTCGGCCTCGTCGGACGAGGCGCCGCCCAGGCCGCCGATCAACATGCCGTTCCGGCGCAGCATCTGATAGGCGTAGCGCATCTGGAACGCGATGCCGAAGGCCGAGCGCGTGCCCAGGAAACCGGCTTGGCGGGCCACCAGCAGCGTGGCGGCGGCCTCGTCGAAGGCGGCGGGGGCGTTGGCGGCGCCGATGGATTCCAGCGCCGAGGTCTGCCAGCGGGTGAGGGCAGCCTGCGCGTCGATGGCGGGCGTGTCGGCGCGCCGCGCCTGCAAGCGCGCGGCACGGTCGCGCCAGCCCGCCTCCATATGCTGGGTCAGCGCGTGCTGGAAGGGCGCGCGGAAGGCTTCATAGCTGTCGCAGCCCGCGGCGCGCGCCATGCGCAGCATGGTGGCGGGCGCCACGCCCACGGCCTGGGCCTGGCGCCGCATGGACCACAGGCCGACTTCGGCGGGATTGTCCAGCGCCCAGCGCGCGGCCCGCTGGAGTTCGGCGGGCAGGCTGGGCAGCACGTGGCGCAGATGGTCTTGAAGCGTGGCGGCCATGGCAGGGCAGAAAGGATGAATAAAACAAATGATACTTATGGCTTGGTATAAAAAACAATTGTTTTATTCAATCCTTGCGCCGTTATGCGCCGCAGCCAGATCAGACGGATTTTTCTGAGGAAATGTAACGCGCGCCGGTCGCGGGAATTGCCAGGGAAAGCAGGGCGGAAGGCGGGCGGATTTGATTACAAAATCCGGGGAAACCCGTTTGACAGGGGGTGTATGCGTCCATATCATTCGTACAGAAATTAATTTAACTGAACTGATTCAGTCATGAATAAACAGACCGTAACCGATCCCTCGCAGCAATACGACCTGCGCATCCTGCGTGCATTGCGCCGCATTACGCGCTCGATCGCCCTGCATTCGCGGCAGCTGTCGGCGGTGAGCCACATCACCGCGCCGCAGCTCATGTGCCTGCGCACCGTGATCGCCAACGGGCCGCTGACGGCCACGGCGATCAGCCGCGAGATCCACGTCAGCCCCAGCACCGTGGTCGGCATCCTGGACCGCCTGGAAGACAAGGGGCTGATCCGGCGCGAGCGCGGCCGCGAAGACCGCCGCATCGTGTTCGTCACCGCGACCGAAGCCGGACGCGCGCTGGCCAAGGACGCGCCGTCGCCGCTGCAGAAACACCTGGCGGACGCGCTGAACGCGCTGCCGGAACTGGAGCAGGCCACCATCACGCTGTCGCTGGAGCGCATCGTGGCCTTGATGGAGCAGGACGGACACGCGGCCGCCGTCGAGCCGCACGCCGATCCCTCTTCTCCCATCCTCGAGGTGCCCACCGGCGGCGCGCCTCCCGAATCCGGACTGGTCGTATGATCGATACCACACAGGAAACCCCCATCCTCTCAAGTGCCGTGGCGCCGGCGGCTTGCGGCGGGACGCAGCAGATGCGCCCGCCCAGCCGCAAGGACGGCGCCGCCCTGCACCGCCTCATCTCCGAGTGCCCGCCGCTCGACCTCAATTCCCTCTACGCGTACTTGCTCCTGGCTGAGCATTTCAGCGACACCTGCGTCCTGGCTGAAAGCGCCGGAGGACGCATCGACGGTTTTATCTCCGCTTATGTGCTGCCCGACCGGCCCGACGTCCTGTTCGTCTGGCAGGTCGCGGTGCACGCCCGCGCACGCGGCCATCGGTTAGGCCGCGCCATGCTCAGAGCACTCTTGCGGCGCAAGGGACTGGAGCATGTTCGTCATCTCGAAACCACGGTGGGGCCTGACAACCAGGCTTCGCGCCGCAGCTTCGCCGGCCTGGCCGCGGAGCTGGGCGCCCACGTCAGCGAACAGCCGTTCTTCGATCGGCAATTGTTCGGCGGCGCGGACCACGACGACGAGATGCTGTTGAGGATAGGCCCGTTCACCTTGCCCGCCCCGTAGGCGGGCGGGGCGCGCGCCCTGCCATAACCGGGATGGTTCTGACGGTCCGGCCGCCGCGAGGCGTGTCCGGGCGGGAGCAGGCCGTCTGTCAACTCATGATCTGAAAGGGAGGATTGATCACATGGACTTGAAAATCTTTGACCGGATGGAGTCGGAAGTAAGGGGCTACATCCGGTCGTTCCCCGTGATATTCAGCCAGGCCAGGGGCTCGACGCTGATCGACGAGGAGGGCACCGAGTACATAGACTTCTTCAGCGGCGCCGGCACGCTGAACTATGGCCACAACAATCCTGTCCTCAAGGAAAAGCTGCTGGACTACGTGCGCGCCGACGGCGTGGTGCATGGCCTGGACATGGCCACCAGCGCCAAGAAGGCGTTCCTGGAAACCGTGGACCGCGTGCTGCTCAAGCCGCGCAACTGGCAGTACACGCTGCAGTTCACCGGGCCTACCGGCACCAACGCGGTCGAGGCGGCGCTGAAGATCGCGCGCCAGGTCAAGGGCCGTCCCAATGTGGTGTCGTTCACGCATGGCTTTCATGGCGTGAGCGGCGGCTCGCTGGCGGCGACCGCGAACATGAAGTTCCGCGACGCGGCGGGCTACGCGCTGGCCAATACCAGCTTCATGCCGTATGACGGTTACTTCGGTCCCGACGTGGACACCATGGCCTATCTGGAGCGCATGCTGGACGACCCCAGCAGCGGCCTGGACAAGCCGGCCGCCGTGATCGTCGAGACCGTGCAGGGCGAGGGCGGCGTGAACGTCGCCACGCTGCGCTGGCTCAAGGAGCTGGCCAAGCTCTGCCAGCGGCACGACATGCTGCTGATCGTGGACGACATCCAGGTCGGCTGCGGCCGCACCGGCACCTTCTTCAGCTTCGAGGCCGCCGGCATCCGGCCGGACATCATCACGCTGTCGAAGTCGCTGTCGGGTTTCGGCCTGCCCATGTCGCTGGTGCTGATGAAGCCCGAGCTGGACGTCTGGAAGCCGGGCGCCCACAGCGGCACGTTCCGCGGCAACAACCTGGCCTTCGTCACCGCCACGCAGGCGCTGGAAACCTACTGGACCAACGCCGCCTTCAGCGCCGAGATCCAGCGCAAGGAAAGCCTGGTGCGCGACTGGCTGGAAAACCTGGTCCACAGCTTTCCCAACGCCGGCCTGTCGGTGCGCGGTCGCGGCCTGATCCAGGGTCTGGTGTCCAACGCGTCGCCGGCGCTGGCCAACCGCATCGCCAAGCGCGCCTTCGGCAAGGGCGTGGTCATCGAGACCTCGGGCGCGCACGATGAAGTGCTCAAGCTGCTGCCCGCGCTCACCATCGAGGAAGGCCTGCTGATGCGCGGCCTGGAAGTGATCGAGGCCAGCGTGTCCGAGGCGCTGGCCGAAGAAGACGGGCAGTCCGCCCGCATCCTGAAATTTGGAGGTAAACGCGGATGATCGTACGCAATGTCAAGGACGTGATCGGAACGGCGGACGAAGTCCGCACGGACACCTGGGTCAGCCGCCGCGTGCTGCTGAAAAAGGACGGCATGGGATTTTCATTCCATGAAACCACGATCTTCCCGGGCGGCCGCACGCACATCCACTACAAGAACCACCTGGAAGCGGTCTGGTGCGTCGAGGGCGACGGCTCGATCCAGACCATCGCCGACGGCAAGACCTACGCGCTCGAGCCGGGCGTGGTCTACGCCCTGAACGAGCATGACGAGCACTGGCTGTGCGGCGGCAAGGAGCCGCTGCGCGTCATCTGCGTATTCAATCCGCCGCTGACCGGCCAGGAGGTGCACGACAAGGACGGCGTCTATGCGCTGCCCGAGGCGGGCGCCGACGCGGTCGCGGCCTGAACAAGGAGGCGAACATGATTTCACCTGCGCAAGATCCGTACGCCTCGCGTACGGATCGCGGTTCCGCCATCATTTCCCGCCAGGATCCGGTGGTCCACGGCGACGGCCATTACGCCGACGCCCTGGGTGCCGCGCAACTGGAACAGTACGAACGCGACGGCTTCCTGCTGCTGGAAGACCTGCTGTCGCCCGGCGAGGTCCGCGCCCTGGCGGCCGAGGTCGAGCGCATGACGCGCGACCCGTCCATCATGCGGCGCGAAGAGGCCATCACCGAGCCGGGCAGCAACGCCGTGCGCTCGATCTTCATGGTGCATGTGCTCAACCCCGTGCTGGCGCGCCTGACGCGCGATCCGCGCCTGGTCAACGTGGCGCGCCAGATCCTCGGGTCCGAGGTGTACGTGCACCAGTCGCGCGCCAACATGAAGCCGGGCTTCAAGGGCAAGGAGTTCTACTGGCATTCGGACTTCGAGACCTGGCACGTCGAGGACGGCATGCCCGCCATGCGGGCGCTGAGCTGCTCGGTGCTGCTGACCGACAACAACGCCAACAACGGCCCGTTGATGCTGGTGCCGGGTTCGCACCGGCAGTTCATTTCCTGCGTCGGCCAGACGCCCAACGAGCACTACAAGCAGTCGCTCAAGAAGCAGGAGTATGGCGTGCCGGATCCGGTCAGCCTGCAGCTGCTGGTGGAGCAGGGCGGCATCCAGGCCATGACGGCCAAGGCCGGATCGGTGGTGTTCTTCGATTGCAACACCATGCACGGCTCCAACAGCAACATCTCGCCCTGGCCGCGCGCCAACGTATTCATGGTCTACAACAGCATGGAGAACACGCTGGGGCCGCCGAAGTACGGCCTGACGCCAAGGCCCGAGCACATCGCCACGCGCAAGGCCTTCAAGGCGGTCACGCCGCTGGACGCGCTCAAGCTGGTCGGCGCTTGAGGCAGGATGGCGCCGCGATCGGCGCGCCGGCATCTCCTTCGTGGAGCGCCGGCGCGCGCAGCCCAGGCCGCGGCCTGGGCTTTTTTTCGGCCTTCCGCTATGCTCTGGCGACTTTCACCCCTCGCCATCCGCGCCATGTCCGCCCGCATCCTCAGCCTGCATATCTATCCCATCAAATCCTGCGCCGGCATCGATCTGAGCGAATCGCCGATCGACCGCGCGGGGCTGGCGCACGACCGGCGCTGGATGCTGATCGACGGCAGCGGGCAGTTCATGACGCAGCGCCAGTGGCCGCGCATGGCGCTGATCCGCACCGCGATCGGCGACGGCGCGCTGCGCGTGTCGGCGCCCGACATGGCCGACCTGCTGATCGCGCTGGACGGCTCCGGCCTGGAAGCGGGCAGTGAAACCGTCACCGTCTGGAAGGACAGCCTGCCCGCGCTGCGCGAAAGCGCCGCCGCCGGCCGCTGGTTCTCGGATTTCCTGGGCACGCCCTGTCGCCTGTACAAGGTCGACCCCGCCGCGCGCCGACCGGCCAAGACCGATTGGGTGTCGCGCTGGCTGGACGCGCATCCGGACGAGTCCGAGCGTTTCTCGGGTGACCATCATTTCGGTTTCGCCGACGGCTTTCCGCTGCTGGTGGCCAACCAGGCCTCGCTGGACGACCTGAACGCCCGGCTGCGCGCCAAGGGCGTGGCCGAGGTGCCGATGGACCGGTTCCGGCCCAATATCGTGGTGCAGGGGGAGTGGGAGGCGTTCGAAGAGGACCACACCGCGCTGATCGAGGCGGCGGACGTGCGCATGGCGTTCGTCAAGCCCTGCACCCGCTGCTCGATTCCGGACATCGACCAGCGCAGCGCGCAGCAGTTCGACGAGCCGGGCCGCACGCTGGCGACCTACCGCAACCTGGACATCGGCGTGGTGTTCGGCCAGAACGCCATCCTGGACGCGCCGGCGCAGGCGCGGCTGAAGGTGGGCGACGCGGTGGCGATCGAGCTGGATTTCTAGGCGCCCGGCGGACATGGCCGCCGGGCGCGCCCCGGGATCAGGGCCGGATGGGCATCAGGCCGACGACAGCTTCAGGCCGACCAGCCCCAGCACGATCAGTCCCACGCTGACGATGCGCATCCAGCTGGTGGATTCCCCGAACAGGACGATGCCGGCGATGAAGGCGCCGATGGTGCCGATGCCTACCCAGATGGCGTAGGCGGTGCCCAGCGGCAGTGTCTTCATGGCCAGGGCCAGCAGCCAGAAGCTGATGGCCATGCCGGCCACGGTGACGAGCGAGGGGACGAGGCGGGTGAATCCGTGCGTGTATTTCAGGCCCACGGCCCAGACGACTTCAAACAGGCCCGCGAGTACCAGGATGATCCAAGTCATGACGACTCCTACAAAAGCCGCGCCGGCATGACCGATGCGCCGATTGCCGGCGCGCCGCCGGCGCGATGGGGTCGTCCCCGGGACAGGATGCGCGGCTTGTTTGATCGCGCGCAGCCGCGGGCCGTCCCGCAGCGGCAAAAATTATAGAATACCGGCTTTCGACGGCAAAACCGGGCGCCGTCGTCCTTCCGTCCCGTTCCGGGCGTCGCTGGCCGAAGCTGGCCGCCAGGACGGGATCCTTGCATCACTTCGCGCTCCGGGCCGCGAAACCAGGATATTTTCTACCATGCAACGCATCATGCTGCGGGCCAAGCTGCACCGCGTCACCGTCACCGAAGCCGACCTGCATTACGAGGGGTCTTGCGGCATCGACGAGGACCTGCTGGACGCTGCCGGCATGCGCGAGTTCGAGCGCATCGAGCTCTACAACGTCAATAACGGCGAGCGCTTCGACACCTACATCATCAAGGCCGCCCGCGGCAGCGGCGCGATCTCGCTGAACGGCGCCGCCGCCCGCCGCGCCCAGGTGGGCGACCTGATGATCATCTGCACCTACGGCCCCATGTCCGAGGAAGACTCCGCGACGCACAAGCCGAAGGTCGTGCTGGTGGACGACGCCAACCGCGTCAAGGAAATCCGCAAGTTCCCGGCCTGAGGCCGGGCCGGGCGGGACGCGCGCGATGGCGCGCCCCGTCAACCCCATACTGTTTCATGCCATGAGCTTCCAGGTCATCATCCAACCCAGCAAGCACCAGTTCCCGGTCGAGCCCGGCCAGACCGTGCTCGACGCGGCCCTGGCCGCGGGCATCGTGCTGCCCTACAGCTGCCGCAACGGCGCCTGCTCCACCTGCAAGGGCAAGGTGGTGTCCGGGGAGTTCGACGCCGGCCAGTACCCCGCGCAGATCCTGTCGCCCGAAGAACTGGCCGACGGCTATACGCTGTTCTGCCAGGCGCGGCCCGAGTCCGACCTGGTGGTGGAATCCACCGAGGTCCGCCTGGCCAGCGACATCCAGATCCGCAAGCTGCCCTCGCGCGTGCAGACGATGGAGCGCGCCGCGCCCGACGTCACCGTGCTCAAGCTGCAACTGCCGGCCTCCGAGCAGTTCCGCTACTACGCGGGCCAGTACGTCGAAGTCATCCTGAAGGACGGCCGCCGCCGCAGCTATTCCATGGCCGGCGCGCCGCACACCGGCAGCCCGCTGGAGCTGCACATCCGCCACATGCCCGGCGGCCTGTTCACTGACCATGTGTTCGGCGCCGGCGCCACGCAGATGAAAGAGCGCGAGATCCTGCGCCTGGAAGGGCCGTTCGGCTCCTTCTTCCTGCGCGAGGACAGCGACAAGCCGGTGGTGCTGCTGGCCAGCGGCACCGGCTTCGCGCCGGTCAAGGCCATCGTCGAGCACATGATCCACAAGAACATCCAGCGTCCGGTGTCGCTGTACTGGGGCGGCCGTCGTCCGCAGGATCTGTACATGGACGCGCTGGCGCAGTCGTGGACCGAGGCGCTGCCCGGATTCCGCTACGTGCCCGTGGTTTCCAACGCGCTGCAGGAAGACGGCTGGACGGGCCGCACCGGCTTCGTGCACGAGGCCGTGATGCAGGACATCGCCGATATGTCGGGCCACCAGGTCTATGCTTGCGGCACGCCCTTGATGGTGGACGCGGCGCGGCGCGAATTCAGCGTCCAGTGCGGCCTGCCGGCGGAAGAGTTCTACGCCGACGCCTTCACCTCGGAAGCCGATCTGGCCAAGGCCGCCGGCTGAGCCGGGCCTGGCCGGCCGGGTGCAAGGGGCGGATCAGGCAGGCCGGAGCCGGGCTGTCGGATTCCGCCCCAATTTTTGCCTGCGGGCATCGTAGGCGGCGGCAGGCCGCCGGAGTAAACTGCAGTGTCATTTCGGCAGCGGCCTGGAGCGGCGCGCGGACATCGGGTCCGACGCCAGACTCCGCGCATGGAGCAATGCGGGCATGAAAGTAGCGGTATTGGGTAGCGGCATCATCGGAATTTCCAGCGCCTGGTGGCTGAGCCAGGCGGGCCACGACGTCGTGGTGATCGACCGCTGCACCGGCCCCGCCCAGGAAACCAGCCTGGCCAACGGCGCGCAGATCTCGGTGTCCTACGCCGAACCCTGGGCCAATCCCCAGGCGCCGTTCAAGCTGTTGAAGTGGATGTTCCAGGAAGACGCGCCGCTGCTGTTTCGCCCGCAACTCGACTGGCGTCAATGGATGTGGGGCCTGGCGTTCCTGCGCGAGTGCCTGCCCGGCAGGCTGGCGCCCAACATCCGCGCCATGGTCCGCATGGCCGAATACAGCCGCGCCACGCTGCGCGCCATGCGCGCCGACCTGGGCATCCAGTACGACCATCTGGAGCGCGGCATCCTGAACTTCTATCGCGATCCGCAGGAATTCGAAAACTCCCAGCGCGCCGCCGGACTGATGCGCGACTTCGGCGTCGAGCGCCGCGTGGTGTCGGCCGACGAGGTCGTCGCCATCGAGCCCGCGCTGGCGCCGCACCGCAACACCATCGTCGGCGGCGACTACACCCCGGAAGACGAAAGCGGCGACGTGCACCTGTTCACGGTCGCGCTGGCCGAGCATTGCGCGCGGGCGGGCGTCGAGTTCCGCTACAACACCCAGGCCACCCGGCTGCTCACCGCCGGCGGCAACGTGCAGGGCGTCGAGCTGATCGATCCGGATGGCCGCTACGGCACGCTGTCGGCCGACGCCTACGTGGTGGCGATGGGCAGCTTCAGCCCCGCCATGCTGCGTCCGCTGGGCATCCCGTGCAACGTCTATCCGGCCAAGGGCTATTCGGCGACCTTCCCGATCGTCAGGCCCGATGCCGCGCCCGTGGTCAGCCTGACGGACAGCAGCCATAAGATCGTCTTCTCGCGGCTGGGCGACCGGCTGCGCATGGCCGGCACGGCCGAACTGTCGGGCTATTCCCGTGGCCTGAACACCGCGCGTTGCGAGGCGCTCACCCGCCTCGCCCGCGAACTTTTTCCCGACGCGCTCGATTTCGAGCGCGTCGGCTATTGGTCGGGCCTGCGCCCGTCCACGCCTTCCAACGTGCCCATCATCGGCCGCAGCCGTATCCCCAATTTGTATGTCAACACGGGACACGGTACGCTCGGCTGGACGATGGGTGTTGGCTCGGGCCGGGCCCTGGCTGACGTGGTCAGCGGGCGCCAGCCTGAACCGGAATTTCCTTTCCTTGGTCTGTGAACCTATGAAGAAACTGCAATTGGCGGGCGTTGCCCGCGCGATGTTCGCCAGCCGGCGGGCATGGGTCTTTGGCGCCGCCATGGCGGCCGCGGGCGTGGCGCATGCCGCCCCCGTGGAAATCCAGGTCTGGCATACGCTGACCGACGCGAACAAGGCCGAGTTCGAGAAGCTGGCCAAGCAATACAACAAGGAGCAGGACCAGGTCAGCGTCACGCTGCGCGCCTTCGCCTCGCAGGCGCAGCTGCAGCAGGAGACGACCGCCGCGGTCAAGGCCAAGAAGGCCCCCAACCTGCTGCAACTGGCCGACAACCGTTCGCCCGAAGTCGTGGCCGAGCACAAGGCCGTGATGCCGATGTACGAGCTGCTGGCCAAGTATCCGATCAAGGACCTGAACTGGTACGTGCCCGCCACCAGCAGCTTCGTGCGCGACGGCAAGGGCCGCCTGCTGGCCTTCCCCTGGATGGCCGAAATACCGGTGATGTTCTACAACACCGCCGCCTACAAGAAGGCCGGCCTGGATCCGCAGAAGCCCGCCCGCACCTGGTCCACCCTGCAGGGCGAGCTGCTCAAGCTGCGCGACGTGGCCGACATCGACTGTCCCTATGCCTCCAGCGACCAGGTCGCGGTGCACCTTGAGAACCTGGCGCCCGTGAACGGCCAGCTGTTCACCAGCAACAACAATGGCCTGGACGCCGTCACCAAGAAGACGCCGGCGCCGACCATGCAATTCGACACGCTCTACATGCGCCACATCTCGCTGATGGTGAGCTGGAAGCGTTCGCTGCTGTTCATGGCGCATACGGCCGACAACGGCGCCGACAAGCTGTTCGCCAAGGGCGAGTGCGCGGTGCTGACGTCCAATTCCGGTTCGTTCGGCCAGTTCCTGGCGACCAAGTCGCTGTCCTTCGGCGTCGCGCCGCTGCCGTACTATGACCAGGCCACCAGCAATGGCGGCCAGCCCTTCGTCAGCGGCTCGGCCCTGTGGGCGATGGAAGGCCATCCGAAGGACCAGGAAAAGGCCACGGCCCAGTTCCTGGCCTGGCTGTCCAAGCCCGTGGTCGCCGCCGAATGGCACCAGCGCACCGGCTACCTGCCGCTGACCGAGGCCGCGTTCCGTGCCTCCGATGTGTCGTTCTACAAGAGCATTCCCGGCGCGCAAGCCGTGATCGCTTCCATGAGCGCCCGTCCGGCCGCCAACAGCCGCGGTTTCCGCATGGCGAACTACACGCGTATCGAACCGGTGCTGAACCAGCAGCTGACCGACGCGTTCGAAGGCAAGACCCCGCCGATGGCCGCGCTGAACAACGCCGCCAACCAGGCGCGCACCATCGCCACGCAACGCTGATCGCGGCGCCGTCCGGCGGTCGCTTCAGGCAAGGCCCGGTCCTCGGACCGGGCTTTTTTACGCCCTGCCGACGTGCCGGGCGTGGCGGCCAGCCATTGCCGGGCCGCGTCTTTCCGGCTTGTGCCGTCACCAGACGCGACGGCACGGGGATCAATCCGTCCCTCCGTACATGCCAGTCTGGCGCCGGGTTTCGCCGCCCGTGATCATGCCCGCAAGCGTGCGCCGTCCGGCGCGCCGGTGACGGAGGGGTAGGCATGTTTCGGTGGATCATCATCGTGGCCGGCTTGGGCGGGCTTGGGGCTTGCGCAAGCCCGCCGGGCATGGACGGGGCGGCCTGGCCGGTGCCGGCGCCGTCGGCGCGCCCGTTCGATTTCGGCTGGCGCCTGTCCGGCGACCAGGCCGTCGCGCCGATGCAGGTATTCGACGACGGCCGCGAAACCTGGCTGCATTTCGCTCCGGATGCCCGGCTGCCGGCCATCCTGGGCGTGGACGATGAGGGCGAGCGCCCGCTGCCCCACGTGCGCCGGGCGCCCTACGTGGTGCTGCCCGGGGTCTGGCCCGAACTGCGCTTCCAGGGCGGCGGCCTGAGGGCCACGGCGCTGCGCAGTCGGGAGCCGGACGGCAGCGCCCGGGAGGGACTCCATTGCCGCCAACCCTCTATATAATCAAAGATTCGCCTAAATTCCGCGTCATCCACGATGAAATCCTCCGAGATTCGCCAGCAGTTCCTGCAATTCTTCAAGTCCAAGGGACACACCATCGTTCCTTCGTCGTCGCTCGTGCCGGGCAACGACCCGACCCTGCTCTTCACCAACTCGGGCATGGTCCAGTTCAAGGACGTGTTCACGGGCAAGGAGACGCGCTCGTATTCGCGCGCGACGTCGTCGCAGCGCAGCGTGCGGGCCGGCGGCAAGCACAATGACCTGGAAAACGTGGGCTACACCGCGCGCCACCACACGTTCTTCGAGATGCTGGGCAACTTCAGCTTCGGCGACTACTTCAAGCGCGACGCCATCTCGTACGCCTGGGAGCTGTTGACCCAGGTCTACAAGCTGCCCGCCGAGAAGCTGTGGGTCACGGTGTACCAGGAAGACGACGAGGCCTACGACATCTGGGCCAAGGAAGTCGGCGTGCCGGCCGAGCGGATCATCCGCATCGGCGACAACAAGGGCGCGCGCTACGCCTCCGACAACTTCTGGCAGATGGCCGACACCGGCCCCTGCGGTCCGTGCTCGGAAATCTTCTACGACCACGGCCCGGACGTGTGGGGCGGCCCCCCGGGATCGCCCGAGGAAGACGGCGACCGCTACATCGAGATCTGGAACCTGGTGTTCATGCAGTTCGAACGCGACGCCGCCGGCAACATGCCGCGCCTGCCGCGTCCCTGTGTCGATACCGGCATGGGCCTGGAACGCATCGCCGCCGTGCTGCAAGGCGTGCACTCGAACTATGAAATCGACCTGTTCCAGCGCTTGATTGCCGCCGCCGCGCGCGAGACCGGCGTCAAGAACCTGGAAGACAACTCCCTCAAGGTCATCGCCGACCATATCCGCGCCTGCTCGTTCCTCATCGTCGACGGCGTGATCCCCAGCAACGAAGGCCGCGGCTACGTGCTGCGCCGCATCGTGCGCCGCGCGCTGCGCCACGGCTACAAGCTGGGCCAGACCAAGCCCTTCTTCCATCGCCTGGTGCCGGACCTGGTCGCCGAGATGGGCGAAGCCTACCCCGAGCTGGCCGCCATCGCCGAGCGCGTGGCCCAGGTGCTCAAGCAGGAAGAAGAGCGCTTCGGCGAAACGCTGGAACACGGCATGCGCATCCTGGACGGCGCGTTGGCCGGCGTGGCCAAGGGCGGCCAGCTGGACGGCACCACGCTGTTCACGCTGTACGACACCTACGGCTTCCCGGTGGACCTGACCGCCGACATCTGCCGCGAGCGCGATGTCGACGTGGACATGGCGGGCTTCGAGGCCGCCATGGAGCGCCAGCGCGATCAGGCCCGCGCCGCGGGTAAGTTCAAGATGGCCGAGGGCCTGAGCTACGAAGGCGCCGACACGCGCTTCGAAGGCTACGAGCAGCTCGAGCTGAGCGGCGTCAAGGTCACCGCCCTGTACGTGGACGGCACCCAGGTGCAGCAGGTGCAGGCCGGCCAGAGCGCGGTCGTGGTGCTCGATGCCACGCCGTTCTACGCCGAATCGGGCGGCCAGGTCGGCGACACCGGTTTGCTGGAAGCCGACGGCCTGCGCTTCGCCGTGGCCGATACGCTCAAGATCCAGGCCGGCGTGTTCGGCCATCATGGCGTTCTGGAATCGGGCACGCTGTCGGTGGGCGACAGCCTGCTGGCCCGCGTCGACGCCGTGCGCCGCGCGCGCACCGTGCGCAACCACTCCGCCACCCACCTGATGCACAAGGCGCTGCGCCAGGTGCTGGGCGCCCACGTCCAGCAGCGCGGCTCGCTGGTCGATCCCGACAAGACCCGTTTCGACTTCGCGCAGGACGCGCCGCTGACCGCCGAGCAGATCGCCCGCGTGGAAGCCATCGTCAATGCCGAGATCCTGGCCAACCAGCCCACCGTGGCGCAGGTCATGCCCTATGACGACGCGGTCAAGGGCGGCGCCATGGCGTTGTTCGGCGAGAAGTACGGCGACACCGTGCGCGTGCTGGATATCGGCTTCTCGCGCGAACTCTGCGGTGGCACCCACGTGTCCCGCACCGGCGACATCGGCCTGTTCAAGATCGTGTCCGAAGGCGGCGTGGCCGCGGGCGTGCGTCGCGTCGAAGCCATCACCGGCGACAACGCGCTGGCCTGGGTGCAGAACCAGAACGCGCTGCTGACGCAGGTCGCGGGCATGCTGCGCAGCACGCCGGCCGACCTGCCCGCGCGCATCGCGCAGGTGCAGGATCAGGTCAAGGCCCTGGAAAAGGACCTGGAGCAGTCGCGCAGCAAGCTGGCCGCCAGCGCCGGCAACGACCTGGCGTCCAGCGCCGCGGTCGAGGTCAAGGGCATCAAGGTCCTGGCCGCCAGCATCGCCGACGTCGATCCCAAGGCCCTGCGCGGCATGGTCGACAACCTCAAGGACCGCCTGAAGCCCGCAGTCGTGCTGCTGGCGACCGGCGCCGAAGGCAAGATCAGCGTGGTGGGCGGCGTCACGGCCGACCTGACCGGCCGCGTCAAGGCCGGCGACCTGGTGGGCTTCGTGGCCGGCCAGGTGGGCGGCAAGGGCGGCGGACGTCCGGACATGGCCATGGGCGGCGGCACCGATGCCGCGGCCCTGCCGGCGGCGATCGCCAGCGTGCAGAAGTGGGTGGAAGAGCGTCTCTGATGGATGCGTCGGACGTACAGGCAGGGCAGGGCGGCGAGGCGCCGGCTTTCGATGCGGAAGTCGACGCCAGCGGCCTGACCTGCCCCTTGCCCATCCTGCGCGCCAAGAAGGCCCTGGCGCAGATGGAAAGCGGGCAGGTGTTGCGGGTGGTCACGACCGACCGCAATGCGGTCCGCGACTTCCAGGCGTTCTCGCGCCAGACCGGCAACGCGCTGCTCGCGCAGCAGGAGTCGGACGGCGGCTGCACGCATTTCCTGCGCCGGCGCTAGGCGGCAAGCAGGTTCCGGCCCGAGTTTGTACAATGCAAGGCTGTGGCGTTTTTGCGTATGGTTTGTCGTATAAAACGCGCCGCCCGACGAAATTCGGCGCCTGGATTTGCCAGCTGGCTTCTTTATGTGCTAGAATTTCCCGTTTTTCACAACTAATTCAAGGGATTACCTATGGTGGTGATTCGCCTGGCCCGCGGTGGGTCCAAGAAGCGTCCGTTCTACAACCTGGTGGCTGCTGATTCGCGCAACCGTCGCGATGGCCGTTTCATTGAACGCGTGGGTTTCTACAACCCGGTGGGCAATGACGGTGCCGAGAACCTGCGCATTGCGCTGGATCGCGTGCAACACTGGACCAGCAACGGCGCCCAACTGTCGCCCGCTGTCGAGCGTCTGGTCAAGGACTACTCGGCCAAGGTTTCCGCCGCGGCCTAAGTGCCTGCGCGGTAGCCCTGCCGGTTTTTCCTGCCTGCTACAGCTTCAATAGCTGCCATTACGCACCCATACTCACGACATGTCTGCTGCCGCAACCTCCAACGCGGCGCCTGCGGATCTGATCGAGCTGGGCCGCATCACTGCGGCCTACGGCATCAAAGGCTGGGTCAAGGTGCAGCCACACTCGGCGCAAGCCGAAGTGCTGCTCACGGCTTCTGAATGGTGGTTGACTCGCCCTGTGCCCGAATCGGCGCGGGGCGTTGTCGCGTCTGGGCCAGTCGCATACAAGGTCCTGCAATCCCGTTCCCAGGGCGCCACGGTCGTGGCACAGCTGGCGGGCATTGCTGATCGCGATCTGGCCGAAGCCTTGCGCGGATATTCCGTGCTGGCCTCGCGCGGGTCCTTCCCCGCGCCCGAAGAAGACGAATACTACTGGGTCGACCTGATCGGCTGCGCGTTGTATACCAACGCGAATGGCGAACCCGCGCTGATCGGCGTGGTGGACGAGGTCTTCGACAACGGCGCCCACGCCGTGCTGAAGGTCCTGTGCCAGAGGGAAGGGGCCGATGGTCCCGAAGCCATCCTCAATGCCAAGGGCAAGCCTGCCGATATGCTCGTTCCGTTCGTACGCGCGCACATTCTTTCCGTGGACCTCGCCGCCCGCCGCATCGACAGCGACTGGCCGCTGGACCTCTGATGCGCATCGACGTCGTTACGCTCTTTCCCGAAATGTTCGGGGTAGTGCGCGACCTCGGCGTCACCGGCCGGGCGCACGCCCAGGGCCGGTGGTCCCTGCATGCCTGGAATCCGCGCGACTTCACGCATGATGTCCATCGCACCGTGGACGACCGTCCCTATGGGGGCGGTCCGGGCATGGTGATGATGGCCGCCCCGCTGGAGGCTGCCGTCGGCGCCGCCCAGCAGGCGCGGGCTGCCCAGGGCCTTGGGCCTGCGCCGGTCGCCTTGCTGGCGCCGGTGGGCCGCCGCTATGACCAGGCCGGAGCCGAGGCCCTGGCCGCTAGCGACGGGCTGATCCTGATCTGCGGCCGCTACGAGGGCGTGGACCAGCGTTTCATCGAACGTTGCGTCACCCAGGAAATCTCGCTGGGCGACTTCGTCCTGTCCGGCGGCGAGATCGCCGCGCTGGCGGTCATCGATGCCGCCGTGCGCCTGCTGCCCGGCGTGCTCAACGATGGCGACTCGGCCTTGCAGGACTCGTTCAACGATGCGCTGTCCGGCTTGCTGGACAGTCCGCATTACACGCGCCCGGAAGTCTATGAGGGCGCGTCCGTACCTGCGCCGCTGCTCAGCGGCCATCATGCGCAGATCGCCGCATGGCGGCGCGAACGCTCGCTGGAGCTGACGGCTTCCAGGCGGCCCGAGCTGGTCGAGGCGGCCCGCGCGCGCGGCCTGCTCGACAAGGCCGATGAGCGCCATCTGGCGGCATTGGCCGGTCTGCCCGACCCTTATCCGCCCAAGCCGGCGCGCCGCCGCAAGCCCAAGCCGTCCCGGGCAAGCTGATCCGACGGCTTGATTCTGGCTTCTGGAATCGGCCGTGTCGCGTCTTTGCCTGTAGGTCTGCGCGCTGCGTTCATCGCAGGGGTGGGCGCCAGTAAAAAAACAGCCAAAAAAACGGCCAACGAAGAATGGTCAAAAAAAACCCCGGACCTGCGTCCGGGGTTTTTGCCATCAGGGCCTGGCGCGACGATCAGGCGCCCAGCTTGGCGCGCTGTTCCTGCACCTTGCGCAGCGTTTCGCCGAATTGCGCGACGCGGGCCTTTTCCTGCTCGACGACCGCGGCGGGCGCGCGTTCGACGAAGCTGGCGTTGGACAGTTTGCCGTTGGCCTTGGTGATCTCGCCTTCCAGGCGGGCGATTTCCTTGTCCAGGCGCACGCGCTCGGCGGCGACGTCGATCTCCACGTGCAGCATCAGGCGGCTTGTGCCGACCACCTGCACCGGCGCGCCAGCGTCGGGCAGGGCGTCCAGCACGTCGACCTGGCTCAGCTTGGCCAGCGCGGCCAGGTAGGGCGCGTTGCGCTTGAGCATGTTCCGGTCTTCGCCCTGGGCGCACAGCGGCACTTTCTGGGCCGGCGACAGGCTCATCTCGCCGCGCAGCGCGCGCACGGCCTCGACCTGGGCCTTGAGTTCGGCCACGTCGGCTTCCGCCGCCGCGTCCTGGGCGGCAGGGTTGGCGACCGGGAAGGGCTGCACGCTGACACTGCCGGGCTCGCCGGCCTGGCGCTTGCCCGCCACCACCGAGACGGTCTGCCAAAGTTCTTCGGTGATGAAGGGGATGATGGGGTGCGCCAGGCGCAGCACCGCCTCCAGCACGCGGATCAGCGTGCGGCGCGTGCCCAGTTGCTGGGCGGGCGTGCCGGTCTGGATCTGGACCTTGGCCAGCTCCAGGTACCAGTCGCAGTATTCGTCCCACACGTAGCGGTACAGCGCGTTGGCGACGTTGTCGAAGCGGTAGTCGGCGAAGCCGCGGGCCACGTCGGCTTCCAGCGTCTGCAGCTGGCTGATGATCCAGCGGTCGACGAACGAGGTCTCGCCGGCGTCCGAACCCGTCAGGTCATGCCCTTCGGTGTTCATCAGCACGAAGCGGGTGGCGTTCCAGAGCTTGTTGCAGAAGTTGCGGTAGCCCTCGCAGCGCTTCAGGTCGAAGTTGATGTTGCGGCCCAGCGTGGCATAGGCGGCCATGGTGAAGCGCAGCGCATCGGTGCCGAAGGCGGGGATGCCATCCGGGTACTGGCGGCGCGTGGCCTTCTCGATGGAGCCGGCCTGCTTGGGGTTCATCAGGCCGTAGGTGCGCTTGGCCACCAGCCCATCCAGGTCGATGCCGTCGATCAGGTCCACCGGATCCAGCGTGTTGCCCTTGGACTTGCTCATCTTCTGGCCGTCCGCGTCGCGGATCAGGCCGTGCACGTAGACGTGCTTGAACGGGATCTGGCCGGTCATGTGCGTGGTCAGCATGACCATGCGCGCGACCCAGAAGAAGATGATGTCGAAGCCCGTGACCAGCACGCTGGACGGCAGGTAGCGCTGCAGGTCCGGCGTGTTCTCGGGCCAGCCCAGCGTGGTGAAGGGCACCAGGCCGGACGAGAACCAGGTGTCGAGCACGTCGGGGTCGCGCGTCAGCGCGCCGGTCACGCCGGCGGCGCGGGCCTGCTCGATGGCCTGGGCCTCGTCGTGGGCGACGAACACCTGGCCGTCTTCCGAGTACCAGGCGGGAATCTGGTGGCCCCACCACAGCTGGCGCGAGATGCACCAGTCCTGGATGTTGTTGAGCCACTGGTTGTAGATGGTGGTCCAGTTGTCGGGGTAGAACTGGATGCGGCCGTCGGCCACGACTTCCAGCGCCACCTGGGTGATGCTCTTGCCCGGGTTCAGCGTGCCTTCGGGCGCCGGCTTGCTCATGGCGACGAACCACTGGTCGGTCAGCATGGGTTCCAGCACCACGCCGGTGCGGTCGCCCTTGGGCTGCATCATTTTGTGCGGCTCGACCTTGACCAGGTAGCCCTCGGTCTCCAGCTGGGCGACCACGGCCTTGCGGGCCTCGTAGCGCTCCATACCCTGGAATTGGCTGGGGCCGTTCTCGTTGATGTGGGCGTCCAGCGTGAAGATCACGATCATGGGCAGATCGTGGCGCAGCGCGCAGGCGTAGTCGTTGAAGTCGTGCGCGCCGGTGATCTTGACGCAGCCGGTGCCGAACTCAGGGTCGACGAAATCGTCGGCGATGATGGGGATGTTGCGGTCGCACAGCGGCAGCTCGACCAGCTTGCCGACCAGGTGCTTGTAGCGCGGGTCTTCCGGGTGCACGCAGAGCGCGCCGTCGGCCAGCATGGTCTCGGGGCGCGTGGTGGCGATGGTCAGGCCGCGCAGCGTGACGGTCTGGCCATCCTTGTCGGTGATGGTCTGCGGACCGTCGACGAAGGGGTAGAGGATGTGCCACATGTGGCCGTCGGTTTCCTCGGACACCACTTCCAGGTCGGACACGGCCGTCAGCAGCTTGGGATCCCAGTTGACCAGGCGCTTGCCGCGGTAGATCAGGCCCTGTTTGTGCAGGCGCACGAAGGTCTCGACCACGCCGCGCGACATGCGCTCGTCCATGGTGAAGTACTCGCGCGGCCAGTCGGCGGACGCGCCCAGGCGGCGGACCTGCCCGGTGATGGCGTTGCCGGACTTTTCCTTCCATTCCCAGACTTTTTCGACGAACTTCTCGCGGCCCAGGTCGTGGCGCGAAACCTTTTGGGCATCGAGCTGTCTTTCAACGACGATCTGCGTGGCGATGCCGGCGTGGTCAGTGCCGGGAATGAACACGGTGTCGTTGCCCGACATGCGGTGGTAGCGGACCAGGCCGTCCATGATGGTCTGGTTGAAGGCGTGGCCCATGTGCAGCGTGCCCGTCACGTTGGGCGGCGGGAACTGGATCACATAGGGAGTGGCTTCCGACCCCGTTTTTACGTGCTGGCCGGCCGTGAAATATCCGCGCTTCTCCCATTCCGCGTACCAGCGGGATTCGAGTTCGGCGGGTTCGAAGCTCTTGGAAAGCTCCGGGGATTCGGTGGCGCCAGCGGCGGCGTTCGGGGTTGCGGCTTGGGTCATTGCAGGGTTCCGGCAGACAGGTGGCCCGGTCGATGGAGGCGGGCAGCAAACCGATCATTTTAAGATGTAATGCGGTCTTCTCGCCGTGTTAGAATACCGGGTTACTGTAAACCTTTTGGAAGTCCCTGAATTCATTGAGGATTCATTGAAAAAGTTCATATTGAAACTTCAATGAAAACGCGGTGAGATTTCAGAGCATGCCGTCCAGCGCGTCCGTTGGGCATTGCCGGACCATTACTTCGGCAGGGCCGCGGGCCGGCGGATTCCCTCAGACGGAATGCCGGCGGCCTGGCGGGATATCGGCGCAGGCCGGCATGGGATGGAACATAGGTGGGCAGTGTCGAATCCTGCCTCGGCCGTGTGGTTCGGGCCGGCCCGGAACGGTGATGCGTTCCGGACCGCTTGCGCGCAGGCAGCGCGACGGCGCCTGAAGGGTGAAACCGACAGGCGCGGAACCACGCCGGGCAATTAATCAGAAACCAGTCAGAAACCAGTTTTCGGAGTTCTCCATGTCCATCCAACGCACCCTCTCGATCATCAAGCCCGACGCCGTCGCCAAGAACGTCATCGGCCAGATCGTCGCCCGCTTCGAGCAAGCCGGCCTGAAGGTCATCGCCGCCCGCCTGCAACAGCTGTCGCGCGCCGACGCCGAGCGTTTCTACGCCGTGCACAAAGAGCGCCCCTTCTTCAAGGACCTGGTCGACTTCATGGTCTCGGGCCCCGTGTTCGTGCAAGTGCTGGAAGGCGAGGAAGCCATCCAGAAGAACCGTGACCTGATGGGCGCCACCGACCCCAAGAAGGCTGCCGCCGGCACCATCCGCGCCGACTTCGCCGACAGCATCGACGCCAACGCCGTGCACGGCTCCGACGCTCCGGAAACGGCCGCTGTCGAAGTCGCTTTCTTCTTCCCCGAAATCAACATCCACAGCCGTTGATTCTCGCGGAAACGCCGTAATCGTTTTTTAGCTTTGCCAAGTCATGGAATCCGTCGAACGAATCAATCTGCTGGGGCTTGATGGCGCCGCCCTGTCCGAACTAGTCGGGCAATGGGGGGGCAAGCCGTTTCGCGCCCGCCAGCTGCAGCGCTGGATGCACCAGCGCGGCGCCGATTCGTTCGACGCCATGACCGACCTGGCCCGCGAGTTCCGGGGCCAGCTGGCCGAGCGCTGCCGCATCGAGGCCCTGCCGGTCAATACCGAGCAGCGTTCGTCCGACGGCACGCGCAAGTGGCTGTTCGACGTGGGGCAGGGCAACGCCATCGAGACCGTCTTCATCCCCGAAGACGACCGCGGCACGCTGTGCATCTCCAGCCAGGCCGGCTGTGTGGTGAACTGCCGTTTCTGCTCGACCGGGCACCAGGGTTTCAACCGCAACCTGAAGACCAGCGAGATCATCGGCCAGCTGTGGTGGGCCAAGCGCGTGCTCGAGGCCGATATCGGCACGGCGCGCCTGGAAAGCGCCAAGGCATCCGAAGACACCCGCGTGGTCAGCAACGTCGTCATGATGGGCATGGGCGAGCCCCTGCTCAACTACGATCAGGTCCTGCCGGCGCTGCGCCTCATGCTGGACGACAACGCCTATGGCCTGTCGCGCCGCCGCGTCACCGTGTCGACCTCGGGCGTGGTTCCCATGATGGACCGCCTGTCGCAGGACTGTCCGGTGGCGCTGGCCGTGTCGCTGCACGCGCCCAACGACGCGCTGCGCGACGAACTCGTGCCGCTGAACAAGAAGTACCCGCTGAAGGAGCTGCTGGCCGCTTGCGAGCGCTATCTGGCGCACGCGCCGCGCGACTTCATCACTTTTGAATATTGCATGCTGGACGGCATCAACGATACCGACCAGCACGCCAAGGAATTGATCCAGCTTGCGCGCCTGGTGCGCTGCAAGCTCAACCTGATCCCGTTCAACCCTTTCCCCGAGTCGGGCCTGAAGCGCTCGCCTTCGGCGCGCGTGAAAGTCTTCGCGCAGCGCCTGATGGACGCGGGCATCGTCACGACGGTGCGCAAGACCCGGGGCGACGATATTGATGCCGCTTGCGGCCAGCTGGCCGGGGAAGTGCGCGACCGCACCCGGATCACCGAGCGCAACGCCGCACAGCGCCAGACCATACCAATTAAACAGGTGCATGCATGACGCAGGAATTGGCTTCCGCAGCGGTGTCCGAGACGTCCGCGGCCGGTACTGGAAAGATCGGCTCGGCGCTGCGCGCGCTGCGCGAATCCAAAGGCTGGTCGGTGGACGAAGTGTCCAGCCGGATCAAGTTCTCCGCCCGTCAGATCGAAGCCCTTGAAAACGAGCAATGGGCCGACCTGCCCTCGGGCGTGTCGCTGCGCGGCCTGATCCGCAACTATGCGCGCCTGCTTGGCGCGGACTCGAAGGCCATCGTCGAGTCGCTCGATCCCAAGGAACGCGTCACCGGGCCGGTCAAGCTCAGCCCGGGCGCGCTGCATTCCGCGCATTCCATTCCCCAGTCCGGGGCCGACGACGAGCGTTCCTCGTCGGCGTCCTGGGGCTGGCTGATCGCCATCGTGGTGGTGCTGGCCGCCGGCGTGGCCTACGCGTTCTGGCAGGGCTGGCTGCCCCAGCATTGGCTGGCGTTCGACTGGCTCCCCAAGCTGTCCAAGTAAACCCGGTTTCCCCGATGCAAGAATCCTCTCTGCCTTGCCAGGACGCGCCGCCTCCCGATGTGGGAGCCGCGCCGCGCCGCGCCACGCGTTCGGTGGACGTGAAGTGGGGCGAACGCGTGGTGACGATCGGCGGCAGCGCGCCGGTGGTGGTCCAGTCCATGACCAACACCGACACCGCCGACGCCATCGCCACGGCGATCCAGGTCAAGGAACTGGCGCTGGCCGGTTCCGAAATGGTCCGGATCACGGTCAACACGCCGGAAGCCGCCCGTGAAGTCGCGGCCATCCGAGAGCAGCTCGACCGCATGGGCGTGGACGTGCCGCTGGTGGGCGACTTCCACTACAACGGCCACAAGCTGTTGACGCAATTCCCGGAATGCGCGCAGGCCCTGTCCAAGTACCGGATCAATCCGGGCAACATGGGTGGAGGCAAGCGCCGCGACGACAATTTCGCGCAGATGATCGAGGTCGCCTGCCGCTACGACAAGCCGGTGCGCATCGGCGTGAACTGGGGCAGCCTGGATCACGAGCTGATGGCCCGCAAGATGGACGAGAACAACCAGCGCGCGGTGCCCTGGGAAGCCCAGGCGGTGATGCGCGACGCGCTGGTCGTGTCCGCCATCAGCAATGCGCAGCGCGCGGAAGAGCTGGGCCTGCGCCGCGATGCCATCATCCTGTCTTGCAAGGTCAGCCATGTGCAGGACTTGATCGCCGTCTACCGCGACCTGTCCGCCCGTTGCGACTATCCGTTGCACCTGGGCCTGACCGAGGCCGGCATGGGCAGCAAGGGCATCGTGGCCTCGACGGCGGCGCTGGCCGTGCTGTTGCAGCAGGGCATCGGCGACACCATCCGCATTTCGCTGACGCCCGAGCCGGGCGGCGACCGCTGCCGCGAGGCCGTGGTGGCGCAGGAAATCCTGCAGACCATGGGCCTGCGCGCGTTCACGCCGCTGGTGGTGGCCTGCCCGGGTTGCGGCCGCACCAGCAGCACGTTCTTCCAGGAACTGGCCGACAGCATCCAGTCCTATCTGCGGCGGCAGATGCCGCTGTGGCGCACGCAGTATCCGGGCGTCGAGAACATGAACGTCGCGGTCATGGGCTGTGTGGTCAACGGGCCGGGCGAAAGCCGCCACGCGGACATCGGCATCAGCCTGCCGGGCACGGGTGAAGTGCCCGCGGCGCCGGTGTTCGTGGATGGCGAGCGCACGGTCACGCTCAAGGGCGATCGCATCGCCGAAGAGTTCCAGGCCATTGTCGAAGACTACGTCGCGCGCCGTTACGGCGCGCACGCCTCTCACTAAAAGTAAGGGTAGGGTCGTCGCGTGCGCCGGCAGGCGCGCGGGACGACATGATCAAGATGACTCAAGCTTTCCAGAAAGTGGCCGCGATACGCGGCATGAATGACCTGTTGCCGGGGGCCAGCGCCCGCTGGGAACAATTCGAGGAAATCGTGCGCGGCTGGCTGCGCGGCTACGGCTATCGCAACGTGCGCACGCCGGTGCTTGAGCATACGCGCCTGTTCGCGCGCGGCATCGGCGAGGTCACCGACATCGTCGAGAAGGAGATGTACACCTTCACCGACGCGCTCAACGGCGAATCGCTGACCATGCGTCCGGAAATGACGGCCGGCATCGTGCGCGCGTCCATCGAGCACAATCTGCTCTACGATCGCCCGCAGCGCGTCTATTCCATCGGCCCCGTGTTCCGTCACGAGCGCCCGCAGCGCGGCCGTTATCGCCAGTTCCACCAGATCGACGTCGAGGCGCTGGGCTTCGCCGGTCCCGACGTGGACGCTGAACTCATCGTCATGCTGGCTCGCCTGTGGAAGCTGCTGGGCCTGACCGACGTGCGGCTCGAACTGAACTCGCTGGGCCAGCCGGCCGAGCGCGCCGCGCACCGCGCCGCGCTGATCGAGCACCTGGAAAAGCACCGCGACATCCTCGACGAGGATGGCCAGCGCCGCATGTACACCAATCCGCTGCGCGTGCTGGACACCAAGAATCCCGCCATGCAGGAAATGGCCGACAGCGCGCCGCGCCTGTTCGACTTCCTGGGCGAGGAATCGCGCGCGCACTTCGACGGCGTGTGCCAGCGCCTGGCCGATGCCGGCATCGAATACCGCCTGAACCCGCGCCTGGTGCGCGGGCTGGACTACTACAACCTGACCGTGTTCGAGTGGGTGACCGATCGCCTGGGCTCCCAGGGCACGGTGTGCGGCGGCGGCCGCTACGACGGCCTGATCGAGCTGCTGGGCGGCAAGCCGGCGCCCGCCGTGGGTTTCGCCATCGGCATGGAACGCCTGCTGGACCTGTGGGAACAAAGCGTCGAAGTCCAGGCCGAACCCGAGTGCGAGGTCTACGTGGTGCACCAGGGCGAAGAGGCCCAGCGCCTGGCCGCCCAGATCGGCGAGGACCTGCGCGACGCCGGCCTGTCGGTGATCGTGCACGCTGGCGCGGCCAGCTTCAAATCCCAATTCAAGCGCGCCGACGGCAGCGGCGCGCGGGTTGCGGTTATTCTTGGCGCCGACGAAGTGGCTGCGCGGACCGCCAGCGTCAAGTTCCTGCGGGCCGACGCGCAAGGCGAGGCCGAGCAGCGGCAGGTTGCCCTGGCGGAGTTGGCCAGCGTATTGAAGAACAAGGGTTAAGGCATGGCATACGATCTCGAAGAACAGGAACAACTCGACGCAATCAAGGCCTGGTGGGCCCGCTATGGCACGGTGATCGTCTCGTTGGTGGTCGCCGTGGCCCTGGCCTGGGGTGGCTGGTGGAGCTGGAAGGCCTATGAATCGCATCGCGCGAGCCAGGCCATGAGCTACTTCGAGGCGCTCGAGGACGCGGCCAGCCTGGGCACCGCCGAATCGGTCGTGCGCATCAAGACCGCCGCCGCCACGCTGCGCGAGCAGTACGGCGCCACCGGCTATGCCGCCCGCGGCGCGCTGGTGGCCGCCCAGGCCCTGCTGGTCCAGAAGGACACGGATGGCGCGCGCGAGCAGCTTGAATGGCTGGCCGCCCAGAACAAGAACCCGTCCATGCAGTCCGTCGCGCGCCTGCGCCTGGCGGGCCTGCTGCTTGACCAGAAGCAATACGATGCCGCGCTGGCGCAGCTGACCAGCCCGCCGCCTGCGTTCGCGGCCTTGTTCGCCGACCGCCGTGGGGATATCCTCGCTGCCCAGGGCAAGCGCGACGAGGCGCGGGCCGCATGGCAAAGCGCCATCGACGGCCTGGGAACCGCGAATCCGCTGACCCAAGTCGTGCAATTGAAACTGGATGCCCTGAGCGGAGCCTGACTGTAATGCGTAAATTTGCCACTGGCCGTGCCCTGCGCGGCGCCGTATGCCTGACGGGCCTGCTGGTCCTGGGCGGTTGCGGTATGTTTTCCCGTGACGACGGTCGTTACGACCCGGCGCCCCTGACCGAATACAAGGCCGGCATGTCGGTGCGCCAGGTCTGGTCCGTTTCGGTGGGCAGCGGCTCCGGCCTGGGCTTCGTGCCCGCCGTGGTCAACGGCGCCATCTATGCCGCCACGCCCGACGGCTCGGTCGGCAAGTTCGACCTGCAAAGCGGCCGCCCGATCTGGAAGGTCCGCGCCGAGACCAAGCAGTTGTCCGCCGGCGTCGGCAGCGACGGCACGACCACGGCCGTGGCTTCGCCCGACGGCGACGTGATTGCCTTCGACGATACCGGCAAGGTCAAGTGGAAGGCCCGCGCCACCAGCGACGTGACGATTCCGCCCGTGGTGGGCTACGGCATCGTCGTGGTGCGCAGCGGCGACTATCGCATCCAGGCCTTCGACGCCAACAGCGGTGATCGCCTCTGGAGCGTGCAGCGGCCCGGACCGGCCTTGGCCCTGCGCAGCGCCGCCCAGATGGTGCTGGCCGAAGGGTTGGTCATCACCGGCCTGCCCGGCGGCAAGCTCATGGCCATCGCCTCCGACAGCGGCAACGTCCAGTGGGAAGGCACCGTGGCCACGCCGCGCGGCGCCAGCGACCTGGAACGCCTGACCGACGTGGTGGGCTCGCCCCGCATCGCCGGCAACCTGCTTTGCGCGGTCGCCTACCAAGGGCGTATCGTATGCTTTGACGTGACGGCCGGCGGCCGCCCGATCTGGGCCAAGGACTTCTCCAGCGTCAGCGGCATGAGCCTGGATGAGCGCTTCGCCTACGCGTCCGACCAGAACAGCGTGGTCAGCGCCTTCGCGCTGGACAATGGCGGCAACGTCTGGAAGCAGGCCGCGCTGAAGAACCGCCAGCTGACCGCGCCGGCCCTGCTCGGCGGCGCGCTCGCCGTCGGCGACCTGGACGGCTACTTGCACTTCCTGTCGCGCAGCGACGGCAGCCTGATGGCGCGCCTGTCGGTGGGCGGCGGAGCGATCGTCTCGCCGCCGCAGACCACGTCGCAAGGCGTGCTGATCCAGACGGGCAATGGCAACCTTGCCCTGATCGGCTCCAACTGAAACCCATAGAACAAAAGCCCTTACCGTGTCTTTCAAGCCTGTCGTCGCCCTGGTCGGCCGCCCCAATGTGGGGAAGTCGACCCTTTTCAACCGCCTGACGCGATCGCGCGCCGCGCTGGTGGCCGATTATTCCGGCCTGACCCGCGATCGCCACTATGGCGAGGGCAGGGTGGGCGAGATCCCGTTCATCGCGATCGACACGGGCGGCTTCGAGCCGGTGGCCAAGGACGGCATCCTGCTGGAAATGGCGCGCCAGACCCGGCAGGCCATCGCCGAGGCCGACGTGGTGGTGTTCCTGGTGGACGCGCGCGCCGGCCTCAACGCCCATGACCACGAGATCGCCCAGCTGCTGCGCAAGTCCGGCCAGCAGCGCGTGCTGCTGGCGGTCAACAAGGCCGAAGGCATGGGTTCCGGCGCCGCCGTGGCCGAATTCCACGAACTGGGCCTGGGTCAGCCGTATGCGATTTCGGCCGCGCACGGCGACGGCATCGTCGACCTGATCGAGCTGGCGCTGAAGGACCTGGCGCCGCCGGTCGAGGAAGAGCCCGCCGAGGAAGGTCCGCACGATCACCGCATCAAGCTGGCCATCGTCGGCCGGCCCAACGTCGGCAAGTCCACGCTGATCAACACGCTGATGGGCGAAGAGCGCGTCATCGCGTTCGACATGCCGGGCACCACGCGCGACGCCATCGAGATCGACTTCGAGCGCGACGGCCGCCGCTACACGCTGATCGACACGGCCGGCCTGCGCAAGCGCGGCAAGGTGTTCGAGGCGGTCGAGAAGTTCTCGGTCATCAAGACCCTGCAGGCCATCGAGGCCAGCAACGTGGTCCTGCTGATGCTGGACGCGCAGACCGAGATCTCCGAGCAGGACGCCCACATCGCCGGCTTCGTGCTGGAGACCGGCCGCGCGGTGGTGGTCGCCATCAACAAATGGGATGGCCTGGACGCCGACCAGAAGGAACGCATCGAGCGCGAGTTCCAGCGCAAGCTGCGCTTCCTGTCCTTCGCCCGCATGCACACGATATCGGCGCTGCGCGCGCAAGGCATGCGCCCGCTGCTCAAGTCCATCAACGCCGCGCACGGCGCCGCCTTCGCCAAGCTGTCCACGCCCAAGCTCACCCGCGAGCTGCAGGCCGCGGTCGAGCAGCAGCCGCCGCCTCGCAAGGGCATCTTCCGCCCCAAGATGCGCTACGCGCACCAGGGCGGCCAGAACCCGCCGCTGGTCATCGTCCACGGCAACGCGCTGGATGCGGTGCCGGATTCCTACCGGCGCTACCTGGAAACGCGTTTCCGCAACGCCTTCGATCTGGCCGGCACGCCGCTGCGGATCGAATTCAAGTCATCGCACAATCCCTACGCGCAGGAAGATTGACCCCATGAGCAGATTCTGGAGCCCCGTGGTGGGGACCTTGAGCCCCTATGTGCCGGGCGAGCAGCCCAAGCTTCGGAATCTGGTCAAGCTCAATACCAACGAGCATCCCTATGGGCCGTCGCCCAGGGTGCTCGAGGCCATACGCGGCGCCTGCGACGATACGCTCAAGCTCTATCCGGATCCGTCTTCCGACGGCCTGCGCCAGGCCATCGCCGACAACTGCGGCGTGCGCCCGGACCAGGTCTTCGTGGGCAACGGCTCCGACGAGGTGCTGGCGCACGTGTTCCTGGCGCTGCTCAAGCATTCGCGCCCGCTGCGCTTTCCCGACATCAGCTACAGCTTCTATCCGGTCTACTGCGGGCTGTACGGCATCGACCATGTAACGGTGCCGCTGACCGACGATTTCCGCATCGATCCAGAAGACTACCTGCCGGGCCGCAACGGACCGGCGGGCGCCATCATCTTCCCCAATCCGAACGCGCCCACGGGCCGGGCGCTGGCCGTGGGCGACATCGAACGCATCGCGGCCGGCAATCCCGACGCGGTCGTGGTGGTGGACGAGGCCTATGTCGATTTCGGCGGTGAATCGGCCATTCCGCTGATCGCGCGGCATGACAATGTGCTGGTGGTCCAGACCCTGTCCAAGTCGCGCTCGCTGGCGGGGCTGCGGGTGGGCTTCGCCGTCGGCAGCCGCGAGCTGATCGACGGGCTGGAGCGGGTCAAGAATAGTTTCAATTCCTACCCCATCGACCGGCTCGCCTCGGCCGGCGCGATCGCCGCGCTGCAGGACCGCGAGTACTTCGAGCGCACGCGCCAAGCGGTGATCAAGACGCGCCAGGACATGGCGCAGGGGCTGGGCGAGCTGGGATTCGAGGTGCTGCCTTCGGCGGCGAACTTCGTCTTCGCCCGCCACCCCGGCCAGGACGCGGCGGCGCTGGCCGCCGCGCTGCGCGAGCGCGGCATCATCGTGCGCCATTTCCGGCAGCCGCGCATCGAACAGTTCCTGCGCATCACCGTCGGCACGGACGAGCAGACGGGGCTGTTGCTGGCCGCGCTGGCCGACATCCTGAACGTCCGTTGATAGCGTCGCCCAGGGTGTTTTTCGGGCCGGAAATCTCTTGTGCCACTTTGTGCGTGGCGCAAGTAGCACGGGCCGGGAAAACCCTGTAGAGTACGTATTTCGGTGCGCGCCACCAACATTTTCAGCGCGCCGCCACTTAAATAACAAACAAATGGAGCCTGGCCAATGAGCAATAAAGGGCAAACTCTGCAAGATCCGTTCCTGAACACGCTGCGCAAGGACCATGTGCCCGTGTCGATCTACCTGGTGAACGGCATCAAGCTTCAAGGGCAAATCGAATCCTTCGACCAGTATGTGGTGCTGCTGCGCAATACGGTCACCCAAATGGTTTACAAGCACGCCATTTCCACCGTGGTCCCGGCCCGTGCCGTGAATTTCCAGGTGGAAGTCCCCGCTGAATAAACCCGCTCCGGCCGCTTTACCTTTTATTGCCCGCCTGACGGTCCACGTCGGCGGGCATTTTCGTCGCCAGGACGAAATTCCCGTTTCAGGGGAATACAGGCGCCCGCTGTCGCGCCCTGGTTTGGTTTCGGGCTTCAAAATGGTGCATGTATGCGCGCACTGATCATCAGCGTCGACCTCGGAGATCCGGATTTCCTTGCCCATGCCGAGGAATTCGCCATGCTGGCCAAGGGGGCCGGCGCCGAAATCGTCGGCACGCTGACGGCTCGGCGCGACCGCCCCGACGCCAAGTTTTTCATCGGCTCGGGCAAGGCGGACGAGGGCGTGGGCATGGCCCAGGCCCTGCTGGCCGACATCGTGCTGTTCGACCAGCCTCTGTCGCCGGCCCAGCAGCGCAACCTGGAACGGCTGTTCAACCTGCGCGTGGTCGACCGGGTCGCCCTGATCCTGGACATCTTCGCGCTGCGCGCCAAGAGCCACGAAGGCAAGCTGCAGGTCGAGCTGGCCCAGTTGCAGCATCTGGCCACGCGGCTGACCCGCATGTGGAGCCACCTGGAGCGTCAGCGCGGCGGCATCGGCATGCGCGGCCCCGGCGAATCGCAGCTGGAAATGGACCGCCGCATGATCGGCGCCAAGGTCAAGGTGCTGCGCGAGCGCCTGGACAAGGTCGAGCGCCAGCGCGTGACGCAGCGTCGCGCCCGGGCCCGGGGCGGCGCGCTGTCGGTGTCGCTGGTGGGCTATACCAACGCCGGCAAGTCCACGCTGTTCAACGCGCTGACCCGCGCCGACAGCTACGCTGCCGACCAGTTGTTCGCCACGCTGGACACCACCACGCGGCGGATCTGGATCGAAGGCGCCGGCTCGGTCGTGGTGTCCGACACGGTGGGCTTCATCCGCGACCTGCCGCACGGCCTGATCGCCGCGTTCCGCGCCACGCTCGAGGAAACCGTGCACGCGGACCTGCTGCTGCACGTGGTTGACGCGGCCAGTCCCCAGCGCGATGAGCAGATATTCGAAGTGAACAAGGTGCTGGCAGAAATCGGCGCAGCCGCCATTCCGACCATTCTTGTATATAACAAGATCGACAGGGCCGGACTGGAGCCGCGAGTGGAGCGCGACGCCCATGGTACGATTGCGCGAGTATTTGTAAGCGCCACCGAGCGCGCCGGTCTGGATGCGTTGCGCGGGGCAATTGCAGAGATCGGACAGATTGTGGGAAACAATGCCTCGAATTTCCAAACTATTCAATCTGAATGACCCCGGCTGGGGTCGTGGCAACAACAACGGCTCCGAGCCGCCGCCCAAGCGGCCGCAAAACGGAGGCGATGGTCCGCCCGACCTGGACGAGGTTTGGCGCGATTTCAATAATCGCATCGGCTCGCTGTTCGGGCGCAAGGGCGGCGGGGGAAACAACCGTCCTGGCAACCGCGGCGGCATGCAGCCGCCTTCGCCGCGCGGCGCCCGCATCGGCCTGGGCGTCATCGCCCTGGTGGCGATCGGCGTCTGGGCGGCCAGCGGCTTCTACATCGTGCAGGAAGGCCAGGTCGCGGTAGTGACCCAGTTCGGCAAATACAAGAGCACATCGCAAGCCGGCTTCCAGTGGCGCCTGCCGTATCCCATCCAGAGCCATGAAACCGTCAACGTGTCGCAGCTGCGCACGTTCGAAGTCGGTTTCCGCGGCGGCGCGCGCAACAAGGTGCTGCCCGAGGCGCTGATGCTCACGACGGACGAGAACATCGTCGACATGCAGTTCGTCGTCCAGTACCGCCTGCGCGCCGACGGCGCGCCCGATTACCTGTTCATGACCCGCGACCCGGACGAGTCCGTGCGCCAGGCCTCCGAGACCGCGATGCGCGAGATCGTCGGCAAGCAGAGCATGGACTTCGTGCTGTACGAAGGCCGGACCACCGTGGCCAGCCAGGTGCAGGCGCTGATGCAGCAGATCCTGGACCGCTACCAGACCGGCATCCAGGTCAGCACCGTGGCCATCCAGAACGTGCAGCCGCCCGAGCAGGTGCAGGCCGCGTTCGACGACGCCGTCAAGGCCGGCCAGGACCGCGAGCGCCAGATCAACGAAGGCCAGGCCTACGCCAACCAGGTCGTGCCGCTGGCCAGCGGCCAGGCCTCGCGCATGCTGGAGCAGGCCGAGGGCTACAAGGCCAAGGTGGTCGGCGATGCGCAGGGTAATACCGCGCGCTTCACCAGCATCCTGGGTGAATACGAGAAGGCGCCGGTGGTGATGCGCCAGCGCATGTACCTGGAGAGCATGCAGGAGATCTTCACGCGCGCCAGCAAGGTCATGGTCGACACCAAGAGCAACAACAACATGTTGTATCTGCCCCTGGACAAGATCATGCACCTGGCCGCCCAGGACGCCGCCAAGTCCGCCGCCGGCGGCTCGGCTTCGTCCTCGCTGGTCAATCCGCCGTCCCAGCCGCCGCTGCGCAGCGGCGCCGTGCCGGCCGCGCCATCTTCCGGCAGCAGCAATGGCAACACGCTGCCTCGCGACCGTGCGTCGCGCTAATCCGGAGGACCACTGATCATGCAACGTCTCATGCCTATCCTGGTCGGCCTGCTCATCGTGCTGGCCGCCCTTTCTTCCTGCGTCTTCGTGGTGCGCGAGCGCGATTACGCCCTGGTGTTCTCGCTTGGCGAAGTGCGCAAGGTCATCAGCGAACCTGGCCTGTACTTCAAGGCGCCGCCGCCGTTCCAGAACGTGGTGACGCTGGACAAGCGCATCCTGACCATCGAAACCAACGACGCCGAGCGCATCCAGACTTCCGAAAAGAAGAACCTGCTGATCGACTCCTACGTCAAGTGGCGCATCGCGGATCCCCGCCTGTACTACGTGACCTTCGGCGGCAACGAGCGCGCCGCGCAGGAACGCCTGCAGGCGCAGATCCGCGACGCGCTGAATGCCTCGGTCAACGTGCGCACCGTACGCGACGTCGTCTCGTCCGAGCGCGACAAGGTCATGGCCGAAATCCTGACCAACGTCGCCAAGCGCGCCGAGCCGCTGGGCGTGCAGGTCGTCGACGTGCGCCTGCGCCGCATCGAGTTCGCGCCCGAGATTTCCGAGTCGGTGTACCGCCGCATGGAAGCCGAGCGTACCCGCGTGGCCAACGAGCTGCGCTCGATCGGCGCGGCCGAGGGCGAGAAGATCCGCGCCGAAGCCGACCGCCAGCGCGAAGTCGTGGTGGCGCAGGCCTACGCCAAGGCACAGAGCGTCATGGGCGAGGGCGACGCCGCCGCGGCGGCGATCTACGCGCAGGCCTATGGCAAGAACCCGCAGTTCTACACGTACTACAAGAGCCTGGAAGCCTACCGCGCTTCGTTCTCGAAGCCGGGCGACGTGCTGGTGGTGGACCCCAGCTCCAGCTTCTTCCAGTTCATGAAGGATCCGGGCGCGGCCCTGGCGCCGGTGACCGTGCCGGTCGTCAAGTAAGCCTGCACGGCCCCGGCCGGCAAAAGCCCCTTGGCTCGCCAAGGGGCTTTTGCTTTGCGGCCCCGCGCTGATCGGGCCGCGAATCGGGGACGGCTTGAGCCTGGATCCAGGCGGCTGGCGCGCGCCGCTGAACCATGTACAATACCGCGTAAGCTAGAAAACATTCCGCAGCGGCTGAGCGGGCTTACGCCCCTCAGCCGCTTTTCGTTTGGGCGACGCCCACGCATCACTAGGCGTTCTTCAGGTAAACACTCATGGGTAACTGGTTGCTGCCCGAGAGCCTCGCCGACGTACTTCCGGCCGAGGCCCGGCGCATCGAGGAACTGCGCCGCGAACTTCTCGATCTGTATCGCACTTACGGTTTCGAGCTGGTCGCGCCGCCCCTGGTCGAATACATCGATTCATTGCTGTCGGGCACCGGCAGCGATCTGGATCTGCGCACCTGCAAGCTGATCGACCAGCTTTCGGGCCGCACGCTGGGCGTGCGGGCGGACATGCCCCCGCAAGTGACGCGCATCGACGCCCACCTGCTGAACCGCGCCGGCGTGACCCGCCTGTGCTATTGCGGCAACGTGCTGCATGCCCGCCCGGCGGACCTGCTGTCCAGCCGCGAGCTGCTGCAGATCGGCGCCGAGATCTACGGCCATGCCGGCTTCGAGGCCGACCTGGAAATCATCCAGCTGGTGCTGGAGACGGTCGCCATCGCCGGCGTGCGCAACCCGCGCCTGGACCTCTGTCATCCCGGCGTGCTGCGGGCCATCCTGGAATCGGATCCGGTGGCCGAGAGCCTGTCGGAAGCGTTGTTCCCGCTGCTGCGCGAGAAGGACGTGCCCGGCCTGGTCGAACTGGCCAGGCGCGCGCCCGGCCTGCGCGACGAGACGCTCAACGCGCTGCGCCTCCTGCCCAACCTGTACGGCGGGCCCGAGGTGCTGAAGCAGGCGCGCCGCGAACTGCCGCTGTTGCCCGGCGTGGCGGCGGCGCTGGACGCGCTGCAGGCGCTGACCGATGCGATGCCCGACACGGCATTCAGCGTCGACCTGGCCGACGTGGGCGGCTATGGCTATCACTCGGGCGTGAAGTTCGCGCTCTACGCTGAAGGCTGGCGCGATGCGCTGGTTTCCGGCGGCCGTTACGACGACGTCAGCCGGGCTTTCGGCCGCGCGCGTCCGGCCACCGGCTTCAGCCTCGATTTACGCAAGCTGGCGGCCGGTCTGCCGCCGGCGGAACGGGCGCGTGCAGTGCGTGCGCCCTGGGGCCAGGAGCCCGCCCTGACCGAGGCGGTGCGCCGCCTGCGCCGGTCGGGGGAAATCGTCGTTCAGGTATTGCCCGGTCACGAGCAGGATCAGGACGAATTCGTTTGCGATCGCGAGCTGGCGCTGCAGGATGGCGCCTGGACGGTCAGAACGCTGTGACTAACCCCCTCTTGGCGACAAGAGGGCCGCGGGGAGATTTCCGGATTTCCCGAGAAACTCGATATTGATTCGTAACATGAGCAAGAACGTAGTCGTGATCGGCACCCAGTGGGGTGACGAGGGCAAGGGCAAGATCGTCGATTGGCTGGCGGAGTCCGTCCAGGGCGTGGTCCGCTTCCAGGGCGGCCACAACGCCGGCCATACGCTGTGGATCAACGGCCAGAAGACGATTCTGCGCCTGATCCCGTCGGGCATCATGCATCCCGGCGTGACCTGCTTCATCGGCAATGGCGTGGTGCTGTCGCCCGAGGCCCTGCTCAAGGAAATCGAAGAGCTCGAGGCCGCCGGCCTGGACGTGCGTTCGCGCCTGCAGATCTCCGAGGTCTGCCCGCTGATCCTGCCGTACCACGTGGCCGTGGACAAGGCGCGCGAAGCGCGCAAGGGTGACGGCAAGATCGGCACCACCGGCCGCGGCATCGGCCCGGCCTACGAAGACAAGGTCGCCCGCCGCGCCATCCGCGTGCAGGACCTGTTCAATCCCTCGCTGTTCGACGAGAAGCTCGCCGAGGTGCTGGATTACCACAACTTCGTGCTGACCAAGTACCTGGGCGCCGAAGCCGTCTCGGCCAACGAAGTGCGCGACCAGGCCATGGCGCTGGCTCCGGCCATCGCCCCCATGGTCAAGGACGTTTCCAGCAACCTGTACGCCATGCAACAGGAAGGCAAGCGCCTGCTGTTCGAAGGCGCGCAGGGCGCGCTGCTGGACGTGGACCACGGCACCTACCCCTACGTCACCAGCAGCAACTGCCTGGCGGGCGCGGCCTCGGCCGGTGCCGGCGTCGGTCCGCAGTCGCTCGACTACGTGCTGGGCATCACCAAGGCCTACACGACCCGCGTGGGCTCGGGTCCGTTCCCGACCGAGCTGGTCGACGAGATCGGCACCCGCCTGGCCACCATCGGCAAGGAATTCGGTTCCGTCACGGGTCGTCCGCGTCGCTGCGGCTGGTTCGACGGCGCCGCGCTCAAGCGCTCGGTGCGCCTGAACGGCATCTCCGGCCTGTGCATCACCAAGCTGGACGTGCTGGACGGCCTGGAAACCATCCAGCTGGGCGTCGGCTACCGCGTCAACGGCGAGTTCCGCGACGTGCTGCCCTACGGCGCGCATGCCGTGGCCCAGGCGCAACCGGTGCTGGAAGAGCTGCCGGGCTGGAGCGAATCCACCGTCGGCATCACCGAGTACGACAAGCTGCCGGCCGCCGCCCGCCGCTACCTGGAACGCGTGGCCGAAGTCTGCGGCGTGCCCATCGACCTGGTGTCGACCGGTCCGGACCGCAACGAGACCATCGTCCTGCGTCACCCGCTGAAGGGCTGAACGCCAGGCGGACCTTGCGGCGGTCTGCCGTCGCGCTGGTCTTGATGTGACGAGGCCCCCGATCATCGGGGGCCTTTTCGTTGCTGCTTGCTTCCCGGAGGGGGGGCTGGCGGGGCGCAAGCGCGCGGCGCTTACGACTCTGGATTCTTCGTCTGCGCCGCCGCCAGCGGCCGCTTCAACAGTCCGATCGCCAGCGTGCTGACCAGCGTTCCGGCGACCAGCGCCGCCACATAACCCAGCAGATGCGTGACTGCGCCGGGAATGGGCAGCACGAAGATCCCGCCGTGCGGCACCTTCAATTCCGCCCCGATGGCCATCGAGATGGCGCCGGTGACGGCCGAGCCCGCCATCAGCGACGGGATCATGCGCAGCGGGTCGCGCGCCACGAAGGGAATCGCGCCCTCGGTGATGAAGGCCAGGCCCAGGATGCCGGTGGCGCCGCCGGCTTCGCGCTCTTCGGCGGTGTAGCGGTTGGCGAACAGCCGCGTGGCCAGCGCGATGGCCAGCGGCGGCGTCATGCCGGCGGCCATGGTCGCGGCCATGGGCGTATACACATGGCTGGCGATCAGCGAGGTGGAAAAGGCGTAGGCCGCCTTGTTCACCGGGCCGCCCATGTCGAAGGCCATCATGCCGCCCAGCAGCATGCCCAGCATGACGGCGCTGGCGCCCTGCATGCCGCGCAGCCAGTCGGTCAGGAAGGTCTGCGCCGCGGCCACCGGCGCGCCGACCACCTGGGTGATCAGCAATCCGGTCAGCAAGGTGCCCAGCAGCGGCAGGATCAGCACCGGCTTGAGCCCCTGCAACTGCTTGGGCAGCGGGATGCGCCGGTTCATGAAGTCCGTGCCATACCCGGCGATGAAGCCGGCGACGATGCCGCCCAGGAAGCCCGTGCCCATGTTCGCCGCCAGCAGGCCGCCGATCATTCCGGGCGCGATGCCGGGCCGGTCCGCGATGGAGTAGGCGATGTAGCCGGCCAGCGCCGGCACGATCAGCGCGAATCCGCCTTGCGCGCCGATCTGGAACAGCGCGTGGGCCAGCGTGCCGGCCTGGGATTCGTCGCTGGCGTAGATGCCGCCCAGCGCGAAGGCCAGCGCGATCAGCAGGCCGCCGGCCACGACGAAGGGCAGCATGAAGGACACGCCGGTCATCAGGTGCTTGTACGGCCCCGCGCGGCGCGGTTGGGCCTGGGCCGTGCTGGCGGCGTCGCTGCTCGCGGCCTGCAGGCTGGCCTGCTCGAAGGCGCGCGCGATCAAGGCCTGGCCGTCGCTGATGGCGGGCTTGGTGTTGGATGCATGGACGCGCTTGCCGCCGAAGCGCGAGCGATCCACCTCGCGGTCGGCGGCGATGATGACGAGATCGGCCGCCGCGATTTCCTCGGCCGTCAGCGGCGTGCCCGACCCCACCGATCCCTGAGTCTCGACGCGGATGTGATGACCGAGGGCCTGTGCGGCCTGTGTCAGGCCCTCGGCCGCCATGAAGGTGTGGGCGATGCCGGTGGGGCAGGAGGTGACCGCCACGATGCGCTTGGCGCCGGCGTCCGGCGCTTTCCCTTGGGCGATCGCCGCCGCGATGACGCGGTCGGGCGCCGCCAGCGCTTCATCCAGGCCCGCTGCGCTGCGAGCCAGTCCGGCTTGCGGCGAGGCCGGCTGCGCACCGCCGATCAGCAGCAGGACATCGCCGGGCTTGGGCGCGGCGCCGGCATAGGCTTGCTGCATGCCGGCGGCGTTGCGGATTTCGATATCGCAGTCCCAGCCCCGTTCCGTTGCCGCCTTCCGCAAGGCAGCGTTCGCAAGTGCGCCGGCGATCGCGCTGCCGCCGGCCTCGATGGCTATCCAGATCTTGTTCATGCTTGGCTTCCCGGAGTCGAGATCGGCCGCAGCGACACGCGCTCGGCCAGGTCGGCGACGATGGTCGCCGAGGGCAGGTTGGGGCCGGCCAGCCCGAGTTTCGCGACGGCGAAGGCGACCGCCAGGCGCGCCACGCGCTCGGCATCCGCCCCTTCGGCCAGGGCCGCGGCGATGCCGGCGACCATGGCGTCGCCCGCGCCGACGGTGCTGGCCACGGCGGTGGCCGGCAACTGCGCATGCAGCACGCCATGTTCCGTGGCGAACAAGGCGCCTTGCTCGCCCATCGATACCGCCACCAGTCCCAGCCCCTGTTCGCGCAGCCGTTGCGCTTGCGCGGCGATGTGCCTGACCGTGCTCAGGGGCTGGCCGGCCCATTCGGCCAGTTCGTCGCGGTTGGGTTTGATGGCCCAGGGCAGGGCGGGGCCGGCGAGCGCATCGGCCAGCGCGTCGCCGCTGGTGTCCAGCAGTACGCGCGCGCCCAGGGGTTGCAGTCGGGCGATCAGCCGGCCGTAATGGTCCGCGGGGCAGCCTTGCGGCAGGCTGCCGGCCAGCACCACGAGCGAGCCAGGCTCCGCCAGGTTCAGCAGGGTGGCTTCGGCTTTGTCCAGCAGTTCCCCGGTCGCGGTCAGACCGGGCAGGTTGATGTCGGTGGTGGCGCCGTTGTCCACCAGCTTGATGTTGGTGCGGGTCGCGCCGTCGGCCCGCACGAAGCGGTCCTCGATGCGCTTGGCGCGGAACAGGGCCTCGAAGACGCCGGCGTTCTCGCGGCCCAGCAGGCCCGTGGCGGCGACGTCCAGTCCCCAGTCCGCCAGGCAGGAAGCGACGTTGACGCCCTTGCCGCCGGCATCGTGCCGCATCGACTTGGCGCGATGCACGTGTCCGCGTTCAAGTCGGTCCAGCGTGACGGTGGCGTCGAGCGCGGGGTTCAGGGTGACGGTGATCAGTTTCATGCCATGTCCCCGTCCAGCGCGCGCACGGCCTGTGCGCTGGCCAGTGTCTGCGCCTGCGCGGCCAGGGCCCGCAGCTCGGGTAGCGCCGAGCGGCGCAGGCGCGCCTTGACTGCGGCGATCGCGCGCGGCGCCATCGACAGCTCCGCCACGCCCAGGCCCGTCAGCAGCGCGGCGCCAAACGGGTCGCCGGCCAGGTCGCCGCACACGCCCACCCATCGCCCATGCGCCCGCGCGCCTTGCACGGTCAGCGCGATCAGGCGCAGCACCGCCGGGTGCAGGCTGTCGGCTTCGCTTGCGAGCGCCGGATTCTGGCGATCGATCGCCAGCGTGTACTGCGTCAGATCGTTGGTGCCGATGGAGAAGAAGTCCGCGTGCTCGGCAAACGCATCCGCCAGCAGGGCCGCGGCCGGGACCTCGATCATGACGCCCAGCGCGACCTTGGGCGCGGCCAGTTCGGCGCGCACGCGCTCGCACGCCTCCTTCAGCTGGAGCAGTTCGGTCAGCGACGTGACCATGGGGAACATGATGGACAGGTCGCCGCCTTGCGCCGCGGCGCGGTAGAGCGCGCGCAGCTGCGGTTCGAGCAGGTCGGGGCGGCGCAGCAGCAGGCGCGCGCCGCGCACGCCCAGGAAGGGGTTGTCCTCCACGGGCAGGCCCAGGTGCGGCACCTGCTTGTCGCCGCCGATGTCCAGTGCCCTGACGATCAGGGGTCGGCCGGCAAGCGCGTCCAGCATGCTTCGATAGGCGTGGAACTGCTCGTCCTCGCCGGGCGTGTCATGGCGTTCAAGGAACAGGAATTCGGTGCGCATCAGGCCCACGCCTTCGGCGCCCTGTTCAAGCGCGGACGCGACCTGTTCGGCCCGGATGATGTTGGCGCCGATGGTGACAACATGGCCGTCCCGCGTGCTGGCCGGCAGTTGGCGCTCGGCGGCGGCGGCCTGGCGCGTGGCCTCGGCTTGCGCGATCCAGGCGCGCGCGCTGTCCAGGTCGGCCTCGGTTGGCGACAGGAGGATGCGTCCTGCATCGCCGTCGATGATCACCTGCGCGCCGTCGACGAGGTCCAGCAATTCCGCGCCCGCCGCCACGATCGCGGGCAGTCCCAGGGTGCGCGCCAGGATGGCCGTGTGCGAGGTGGGGCCGCCCAGTGTTGTCGCCAGGCCGGCCACGCGACGGATATCCAGCGCGGCGGTGTCGGAGGGCGCGAGATCGGCGGCGACCAGCACGACCGGGTCGCCGTGCGGGGCCGCCTGCTCGGAGGCGTCGGCGAGTGACGGCTCCATGTGCCGCAGCGCGCGCAGGCCGACGTCGCGCAGGTCGGCCGCGCGGGCGGCCAGCAGAGGATTGCCCAGCCCGGAAAGACGTTCGGCCTGGGCCCGCACGGCTTCATTCCAGGCCCAGGCCGCGCCGTGGCCCGCCGCCATCAGCTGGCAGGTGTCGGTGATCAGGCCGACGTCGTCGAGCAGGCCGGCCTGGGCCTGGAAGATCGCGGCATCGGCCGCGCCCAGGCGCTTGGCGGTGGCGTCGGCCAGGGCCTGCGTTTCCTGGCGGGCAGCGGCCAGCGCGGTTTCCAGCAGCGCCTTGCCGTTGAGTAGCGGCGCGGGGCGATCGGGCACCTGCGCGTCGGCGCGGGCAAGCCGGCGGACGCGGCCGATCGCCAGGCCCGCGCTGGCTGCGACACCAGCGACGGCGGCCAGCGCGGTGACGGGCTGCCAGGTCCGGCCTGGCACGGCGGCGGGCGCCTGCGCCTGGGCGGCGCTGCGTTCCTGGGCGGTCAGGCCATTGACCACGGCGAGGAACTTTGCCAGCGCCGCGGGCGCTTCGCTGCCCGACGCGGAGAACACCACGCGCGCCTTGGCCGTCAGGCCCAGCTGCAACAGATCGACCAGGCTGCGCGCGTCAGCGCTGTCCGCGCCGTGCCGCACCCGTATCGGCAGGCCGCTGGCCTGTGCGGCCTGCGCCCAGGTCGAGGCCGGCCGGGCATGCAGGCCGGACGGATAGGAGACGACCCATTCCAGGCTGTGCTCCAGATCGGTGGCGGGCTCCGCGGCTGCCGCGGCCTGCGGCGCAGCCGCGGTCAGCGCTGCGATGATGTCCTGCGGGTCGCGGGTTGCGGCCAGTTGGCGCAGACGGGCCTCGTCCTGGATCAGGCCGGTGAGCCGTTTGAGGATGGCGATATGCCCATCCGAGCGGGCCGCGATGCCGACCACGAGCCGGACGCGCTGGCCGGGGTTCCATTCGATGCCGCCTGGAATCTGCAGCACCGCCAGTCCGTCGCGTCGCACCAGATGGCGGTCTTCGACCCGGCCGTGAGGAATGGCCACGCCTGCGCCCAGGAAGGTGTCCGCCAGCGTCTCGCGTTGCGCCATGCTGTGCCCGTACCCTTCGTCCGTGCAGCCGCCGGCGGTCAGGAGCTGTCCAAGCAGTGCGATGGCCTGCTGCTTGTCGGTCACGGCCGCATCCAGGCGCACGCAATCCGGGCGCAGCAGGGATTCAACCTGCGTGGTTGTCATGATCTGTCTCCTGGAGCCCATGTTTGGGAAAACGTTTTCTGGATTTTAGAAGAAAAAGTGCCTGGATCTCAAAGGGTATTGAAAATACAATCGAAGCTCCTAAGGGCGCTTGTTTTTTCTATTTCAGGAAACGTTTTCCAATGAAGGTGGGCATCAAGGATGTGGCCAAGGCGGCCGGCGTGTCGCCGGCCACGGTATCGCGGGCGCTGGCGGGCAAGGCCATCGATCCGGAGATGCGCAGCCGCGTCGAGGAGGCCGTCCGGCGCACCGGCTACTTGCCCAACCTGGCGGCCCGGCGCCTGCGCTCGCGCCATAGCAACACCATAGGCCTGATCGTCGCCGACATCCGCAATCCGTTCTTCACGGCCATCAGCCGCAGTGTCGAGGATCTGGCCTATGCGCGTGGCCTGCGGGTGATTCTCTGCAATACCGACGAGAATCCCGAAAAGGAAGAGATGTACTTGCGGCTGATGGAAGAAGAGCGCGTGCTTGGCGCCATCTGCGCGCCGACGCGGCGCACGGCCGGGCAGGTCGGGCGCGCGCGGCGCGGTTTTCCGATAGTGATGGTCGACCGGGCGGAGCCGGGCCAGCTGCACGATTGCGTGGTGTTGGACAATGCCGGCGCGTCGGCGGCGCTGGTCGAGCATCTGCATCGCCAGGGATATCGGCGGATCGCCGGCCTGTTCGGCGCCGCGTCCGCCACCGGCGCGGAGCGGCGTCAGGGCTACGAGTCGGCGATGCAGCGTCTGGGGCTGCCCGCGCGCGCCGCCTATGTCGAGCACGGTGCGGGCGATGTCGACACCCGGTTGGCGGAGCTGCTGGCCGCGCCGGGCCGGCCCGATGCGCTGATCGCCAGCAACGGACTCATGTTGCTGGACGTCATCCGCGCATTGCAGCGCGCCGGCCTGGTCGTGCCGCAGGATATCGCCCTGGCGGGATTCGACAACGAGCCGTGGACGGAAATGGTCGGGGGCGGCATCACGCTGATCGAGCAGCCGGTGGAGGAAATCGGCCGCAGCGCCATGATGCTGTTGCTGGACCGCAGTGAAAACGAAGCCGCGCCGCCGCGCCGCATCGTGCTGGATGGGCGCTGCCTGGAACGCGGCTCGACGCCCGCGCGGCGGTCCTGATATCCGCGGCGCCGGCCGCCGGGTTATGATTTCGCCACAACGCCGCCGCAGCTCACGCCAGCAGGCGGCCTTTTCGTATTTTCATGCAGGAGAATTCCGCCTATGAGCGCGCCGACCAATGATGACAGCCATCTGTGGGTGACGTGGGACGACTACAACCGCCTGATCGAGCGTCTTGCCTTGCAGGTGCACAAGTCCGGTTGGCAGTTCGACAAGATCCTTTGCCTGGCGCGCGGCGGCGTGCGTGTCGGCGATGTGATGTCGCGGATCTTCGATGTGCCCCTGGGCATCCTGGCCACCAGCAGCTACCGCGAGGCGGCCGGCACCAAGCAGGGCGACATGGACATCGCCCAGTTCATCACCATCACGCGCGGCACCCTGTCCGGGCGGGTGTTGCTGGTGGACGACATGGTGGACACAGGCATGACCTTCAACAAGGTCTTTGACCACCTGAAGAACCAGTTCGCCGAGATCACCGAATTGCGCAGCGCCGTGCTGTGGTGGAAGGGCCACTCCCAGGCCACGCCGGACTACTACGTCGACAAGCTGCCCACCAATCCCTGGATTCACCAGCCTTTCGAGGACTATGACAGCCTGCGGCCGCACCAGCTCGAAGCCTGGATCCGCAAGGGCTCCAAGAGCTGAGCCGCCGGATGGCGGGGCGGCAGGGCGGGGCCGGGCGCCGATTGTGCCCGGTCTATGGTCAAAATCCGGCCGCCCGTGCTAGAATCGCTGGTTATCGCTAAACCGAACTTGGCTTTCCGCCCTTCCTTTGGGCCGCGCCTGGGGCATTCGAACGTGAATGCCTGAATTGGCGGGGCCGGACTGCAAGGTGAACTGTGTCTCACGGGTAACGGGAACAGCCAGCTGAAATAGCGTTAAGAGAGATTGTCAGGAGATCCCAGCCGGGGTTGTACTGGCGCCAGCGCCGGGCGTTTCAATGCCAGGGCGGGCGCCGGCAGGCTGGACCTGTGCAGCGTCGCTGGTAAGCAAGCCAGGTTTATCATCAACTTTTGTTACCCCTTAAGCAGGCCCAATACTTTATGCCTATCGTTCGACTGAAGGAAAACGAACCGTTTGAAGCCGCTCTGCGTCGCTTCAAGCGCACCATCGAAAAGACCGGTTTGCTCACCGAACTGCGTTCGCGCGAGTTCTACGAGAAGCCCACGGCCGAGCGCAAGCGCAAGCACGCCGCCGCGGTGAAGCGCCACTACAAGCGGATTCGTAGCCAGCAACTGCCCCCGCGCCTGTATTGATCTTTGATTCCCGAATCTATTGATTCCAGAATCATTCATCCAGGATTTGCTCGCCCGGGTCGACGTCGTCGATGTCGTCGGGCGATACGTGCAGTTGCGAAAGGGTGGGGCCAACTTGCTTGGCCTGTGCCCCTTTCATAACGAAAAAAGCCCGTCGTTCACTGTCAGCCCCACCAAGCAGTTCTATCACTGCTTCGGTTGCGGAGCGCATGGCAGCGCCATCACCTTCCTGATGGAACACACGGGCGCCAGTTTCCCCGAAGCCGTGCGCACGCTCGCGGCTTCGGCGGGAATGACGGTACCCGAAGAAAACCGCAGCCCCCGACAGCAAGCCGAAACCGCGCGCCGCAAGGCCGAGGAATCCCGGCACACGCAGGTGCTGGACGCCGCCCAGGCGCAGTACCTGAAGCTGCTGAAGGCTTCGCCCGCCGCGATCCGCTATCTGAAGCAACGCGGCCTGACCGGCGAGATCGCCGCGCATTTCGGGTTGGGCTGGTCGGGCACCGACCGCCATGGCCTGTCCCAGGTCTTTCCCAATTACGATGATCCGGCGCTGGTCGAGGCCGGGCTGGTGATCGAGTCGGAAGACGGACGCCGCTACGACCGCTTTCGCGAGCGGGTCATGTTCCCCATCCGCAATGCGCGCGGCAGCCTGATCGGCTTTGGCGGCCGCATCATCGGCAAGGGCGAGCCCAAGTACCTGAATTCGCCCGAGACGCCGCTGTTCTCCAAGGGACAGGAGCTGTACGGCCTGTGGGAGGCCCGCCAGGCCATCCGGCAGGAAGGCCAGGTCATCGTGGTCGAGGGCTACATGGACGTGGTCGGCCTGGCGCAGCAAGGCATCGCCAACGCGGTGGCCACGCTGGGCACGGCGACGACGCCCGATCACGTGAAGAAGCTGCTGCGCGCCAGCGACAAGGTCATCTTCAGCTTCGACGGCGACGGCGCGGGCCGCCGCGCGGCGTGGCGCGCCTTGCAGGCTTGCCTGCCGGTGCTGCGCGACGACATCGCGATCCGCTTCCTTTTCCTGCCGGCCGAGCACGATCCGGATTCCTACGTGCGCGAACTCGGCGCCGAGGCGTTCCGGGCTTGCCTGGGCGAAGCCGTCGCCTTGTCGCGATTCCTGCTGGACGAGCTGGCCTCGCGCCACAACATGGACGAGGCCGAAGGGCGGGCGAGCTGTCTGCACGAGGCCAAGCCGCTGCTGGCCGCGATCCCGGAATGCGCGCTGCGCGTGCAGATCGAGCGCGAGATGGCCAAGCTGGTCCAGCTCACGCCGGAAGAAATGGCCCAGGTGCTGGCGCAGCAGCCGGCCAAGCCGTTTGGCGCGCCAGCGGGTGCCAAGCCGCAGCCGGCAGGCGACGCCCAGGCTGGATCCCCGGGGTCGGATACGGGTTTCATGGACGCGGGCTATGACTTCGCCGGTCATGACTTTCATGACATTCCGGCGGAAGAGTCCGATTACATCGATCATGGGCATTTCCCTGCCTCCCAGGGCGAGCCCGCTGGCGGGCAGGGCGGCCAGCGTCGCCAGGAATGGAAGCCCAAGGGCGACTGGAAAGGCAAGAGCGACTGGAAGGGCAAGGGCAATTGGAAAGGCCGGCGCGAGGACGGCGTCGGCGGTTTCGAAGGCCGCCGCACCATGCCGTCGCTGGCCAAGCGCCTGCTTGGCTTGCTGTTGGCGCATCCCGAGCTGGTGGACTCCATGGGAGACCAGCAGCTTGAAGTGATCGACCACGGCCCCCATCTAGGTCTTGTGCGGGACTTGATCATGCTGGCGCAATCCAGCGGCGCGCGCCATGTGGGCGCCTTGCTGGAGGCGGCCGAGCCGGATTCGGATCTGGCCACCGTGCTCAAGGGCCTGCGCGCGGACGTGCTGTCGCAGGAGGATCTGCCCGATCCCCAGACCGAATGGGACGACGCCTTGCGGCGCATCGAGTTCGACTCGGCCAAGCTCGAAATGGCCAAGCTGGCCGCGGGCGGGCTGGCGACGGAAGAGGCGCGCAAGCGTTACATGGAGCTGAATCAGCGCATGATGGTGCTGAAAGGTGCCGGCATACGCTAAATACGTTAAAATCAAGGGTTTTCCGCACTGGCTGCGGATAAGCCCTTGGTTGGGACGGGGCCGGATCGGCCAGAAGTGCCGGGAACCGGGCGGCAGGATCTAATTTCGCCGCTCGTGATCTAAGCACCATGGCGGTTCGCATGGCTTCAGTACGGATGGATCCGAGAGTTCCGGGCGGGGCCGCAGCGCAGGGCGAGAGGTATTCGGCAGGAAAGCAGGGCAGGACAGCGCCGCGGGATTGCGGGGCCGGATTGTCGGATAGTTTGCCACCCCGGCGCCGAGTTTGCCGGATGCGCCGTTTTCGCAGGCCTTGTGTAAAGCCGGAAAAGATTAAGCAGAATTGAAGTGCAGTTTGGCGAGTCTGGTGTTTGGCACGTGTTTTCGCGGCTGAGCGGCAACGGCTAGTCCGGATGCCCCGCCTGAAAAAAAAGCGGGTGCTTACGTCAGGGGCGCCAAATTTGTTACACAGTTAATTACTATACAGAGGTGAATCGAGCAGTTCGGCGGATGATGCTTCCGCGTAGCGTTCGAGGTTTGGGTGCTGTGTCTACTCAGCTGCTAAGGGCAACGACCCGATAAGCAAGCGTCGCCTATTTATAGGCAGGCAGCCCCCCCGACGCCCGGGCATCCCCGCGGGATGAGTCCATGTACGCCAAGCGCCCCAACGGTTTCGCACCGGCATGGCGCAAGGCGGGCCCGCAAGGGCAGGCGCTGCGACCAACGCAGCCGCATGGAGTCGGCCGGTTCATCAGTTTTACCCGCAACGCCGTCGCGGCAGGCCCAGCCTCCCGCGGCTCCGCGCGGTGCAACATGCCCGAACGGGTTGCGACGACCACGGAAGCGACTATGACCAAATCCACTGGCAAATCCTCCTCTGCAATTGATGCGGCTGAAACCAAGGTCACGACGGCCAAGCGCGCCGTCAGCATGGCGGCGGAAAAAGCGCCCGCCAAGACTGCGGTGAAGGTCGCCAAGCCCGCTGCGAAGACGGCCGTCAAGAAGGCCGCCAAGACCGCCGCGGCGGATAAGCCCGAGAAGGCCACCAAGACCCGCGCCAAGAAGGCCGAGGACAAGCTGGCCGACCTGGTGGGCAGCGCGCGCCCGGCCCCGAGCGGCCGTCGTCCTGGTCGTCCGGCCAAGAACGCCAACAATGATTCCGACGGCTTCGACGATGCGATGGACGGCGAAGGCGAAGTCCTGCCCGACCTGAAGCCGCCCAAGCGCGGCGGCAAGCGCGGCAAGGCCGATCCCAAGGACCTGATCGCCCGTGGCCCGGTGTCGGCCGAGGAATACGAGGCTCGCCGCAACCGCCTCAAGCAGCTGATCAAGCTGGGCAAGGACCGCGGCTACCTGACCTACGGCGAAATCAACGATCATCTGCCTGACGATCTGGTCGACGCCGAAGCCATCGACGGCATCATCAGCACCTTCAGCGACATGGGCATCGCGGTCTACGACCAGGCTCCCGACGCCGAAACGCTGCTGATGAGCGAGAACGCGCCGGTCGCCTCCAACGACGACGACGTCGAGGACGAAGCCGAAGCCGCGCTGACCACCGTGGATTCCGACTTCGGCCGCACCACCGATCCCGTGCGCATGTACATGCGTGAAATGGGCTCGGTCGAGCTGCTGACCCGCGAAGGCGAAATCGAAATCGCCAAGCGCATCGAAGACGGCCTGAAGCACATGGTCATGGCCATCTCGGCCTGCCCGACCACCATCAACGAAATCCTCGCCCACGTCGTGCGCGTGCGCGAAGGCCAGGCCCAGATCGACGAAGTCGTCGACGGCCTGGTGGACCCGGAAGACGGCGAGGAATACGCCGGCGCCGGCGTCAGCGCCGATGAAGACGAGAGCGATGACGGCCCGGCCGGCGGCATGTCCAGCAAGCAGCTGGAAGACCTGCGCGTCAAGGCCCTGGCCAAGTTCGACGAAGTCGGCAAGCAGTTCGACAAGATGCGCCTGTCGTACGAGAAGGACGGCTACAAGTCGGACATCTACGTGCGCGCCCAGGAATCCATCCAGAACGAACTGATGGGCATCCGCTTCACCGCCAAGATGGTCGAGAAGCTGGCCGACACGCTGCGCAATCAGGTCGAGGAAGTGCGCCAGCTCGAGCGCGCCGTCCTGCACACGTGTGTGGACCGTGCCGGCATGCCGCGCACGCACTTCATCAAGGTCTTCCCCGGCAACGAAACCAACCTGCAGTGGGTGGTGGACGAAGTCGCCGCCGGCCATCCCTACGCCGAGACGCTGGAACGCCAGATCCCGGCCGTCCAGGAACTGCAGCAGAAGCTGATCGACCTGCAGACGCGCGTCGTGCTGCCGCTCAAGGACCTGAAGGACGTCAACAAGCGCATGGCCACCGGCGAAGCCAAGGCCCGCAAGGCCAAGCGCGAAATGACCGAGGCCAACCTGCGCCTGGTGATCTCGATCGCCAAGAAGTACACGAACCGCGGCCTGCAGTTCCTGGACCTGATCCAGGAAGGCAACATCGGCCTGATGAAGGCCGTGGACAAGTTCGAGTACCGTCGCGGCTACAAGTTCTCGACCTACGCCACGTGGTGGATCCGTCAGGCCATCACGCGCTCCATCGCCGACCAGGCGCGCACCATCCGTATCCCGGTCCACATGATCGAAACGATCAACAAGATGAACCGGATCAGCCGCCAGATCCTGCAGGAAACCGGCGCCGAGCCGGATCCCGCGACCCTGGCGCAGAAGATGGACATGCCGGAAGACAAGATCCGCAAGATCCTGAAGATCGCCAAGGAACCGATCTCCATGGAAACGCCGATCGGCGACGACGACGATTCGCACCTGGGCGACTTCATCGAGGACACCTCGACGCTGGCGCCTTCGGACGCGGCGTTGCACGGCTCCATGCGCGACGTGGTCAAGGAAGTGCTAGACTCTCTCACCCCGCGTGAAGCCAAGGTCCTGCGCATGCGTTTCGGCATCGAAATGAGCACCGACCAGACCCTGGAAGAAGTGGGCAAGCAATTCGACGTGACCCGCGAGCGCATCCGCCAAATAGAAGCCAAGGCACTGCGCAAGCTGCGTCACCCCAGCCGGGCCGACAAGCTGAAGAGCTTCCTGGAAGGGCAGTAAGTTTCCTGGGCCTCTAGCTCATGCCTGGTTAGAGCAGCGGACTCATAATCCGTTGGTGCCGAGTTCGACTCTCGGGGGGCCTACCAAGAAAATCCTGATTTATCAGGTACCTACAGCCGCCAGCAATGGCGGCTGTTTGTTTTTATAGCCTTTGTTGTGTCCGGAGTGTGTCTCCTCCCGCTCCTGGGGCGCCCATGAGGCTTCAGGGCTGCGGCAAGAAGCGTGAACAGACTATCGCGCCATGATTGACGCGCGGCCCGACCTGGCTACTGGACCCGCACCGGCAAGCTGCAATCGGAGAAGAAGACCTCGCACTTTTTGCCAGTCGTTTTCTCGCATGCGTCGATGGCGTACTTGGATGCGATTTCCAACGTCCGCCCGCGGGCCGAGACGGCATGGTTGCTGCCCCAGGCGAGAGCGCCGCATTGATTGGAATAGGTGATGTCGACGCGGCAATTCTTGCCGCCCTTGCGTTGGCACATGGCCGTGGCGCTCTGGATGGCGGCTTCCTCGGTGCGCTGGCCGCCTCCTATGCCGGTCATCCCGGAAGCGGCATCCATGACGATCGCGCCCCAGCGCTCCTCCCAGCGGACCTGGGGGGCGGCTCCTCCGCCCGATCCTTTGTACAGTCCGGGAATCGGCCGGCATTCAATTCCATTCTGCGTGGGAGTGGGCTTATAGCCGTCCGAGCATCCCTGTTCGGCCGCGGCCGGATTGGCCACAGCAAGCGCAATGGCAGCTACAGCAAGCGCAAATGTGAGAGATCGAATGTCTTTCATTGGAAGTCCGTGTGATGGCCGATGGCATCGAGATGCGACTATTCTAATCACGGAACCAGACAAGAAACGCAAGGAAATCGTCACGCTGACCCGGCAGAAACCTCCACGGCATCCCCGCCCCGCGCGACTCAAATGAAAAGCCACCCGCAGGTGGCTTGGACTGCATTTCTGCTCAGCGTGGCGCTAAGCCTGATACGCCAAATGAATCAACGGATAAGGCCTGCCCTGATCATCAAGCGCCGACCGGCCGATGCGCTTGAACCCCATCCTTTCATAGAAACCCACGGCCTGGCCGTTCTGCTCATTGACGTCGGTCGTCATCCGGGGATGCAGCGCAAGGCCGTGGCGCACCAGCGCGGCGCCGATGCCGGTGCCGCGGCAGGCCGGGTCGACGAACAGGGCCTGCATGTGGCCGTTGTCGATGAGCATGAATGCCTGCGGATAGTCATGCGCGTCCACGGCAAGCAGCAGCGGCGCCTGGGGCAGGAAGTCGCACACCATCTCGTCGATGGCCTGGCGGTCTTCAGGGGAAAGAAAATCATGGGTGGCGTCAACCGCGCGGCGCCAGATTTCGACGACGCGGGCGCCCTCGCCGGGGCGGGAAGATCTAATCGTTATCATCGCAATAGAGTAGTCCATTGCCCGTTGACGATCAAACCGGCGCTTGCCGGCAAGCCGCGAGGGCGGCGCCCGCAACGCCTTGTCGGTGATGCGGGCCATGCATCAGAATTGATGCGTGTATGTCAGTTGCACCGTATCCAGTCCCGGATTCGGTCGCTTGATGCCCGCGTTGGAGAAATGCGAATAGCGCACGCCAACACGGCTGTTGGGCGTCAGCAGAAAGCCCACGCCGATGTGGTCGCCAAACTGAAACGCCGAGCCGATGTTCCGATTCGAGAATCGTGTGCGCGTGAGCACGGTGGCGCCCACGCCGGCCTCGATGTAGAAGCGTTCGCTGGTCCACCATCGGAACATCGGGATCGCGCTGAACTGCCACGCTTGGCCGGGCGAGCGCGGGCGGTCTGCGGTCCAGTACGAAACGCCGATCTCCGGCGTCAGGTCCAGGCGGCCCCAGCGGCCGCCGAATCGCGTGGTCCAGATCGACGGCGTTTCGTAGTTCAGCGTGTAGCGCTGGTACCGATCGCCGACGCCATAGTGCACGCTGATGCCGCCTTGCGTACCACTGGAGCTTGCGGTGGCCGGGCCCGCCGCATTGAATAGCATCAGGCAAGTGATGCCTGACAAGATCCCGTTCCTGCTGGATTGCTTCCTGCTTGTTTTCTGATTGTTGGTTTTCATGTTGTCGACTGAAAGATGAGTGCAACGCAACGGGAATCCGCCCTTGGATGAATCGAGAATCCGTGGCTGGCTTCCGGGATGCGGGCGCAGATATGGCAGCCTCTCTCCGCTATGGAGGCCTTGTCCATGCCAGCGCCGCTGCCGAACCAATTTGTTCAACAGTCCGGTCACTCTATCAATCGCGTCGACGAGAAATTTGAAGTTTCGTGAACAATTGATTGTCAGTCTTCCGAGTTGTTCAAGAAAACTGACTTCTTTTTGTCATGCCGTGGGGAACGGCCACATGCGGATGCCGGGCATTCGCGCTCAGCAGGCCCCTGGGGCCACCATGCCTGCATGGTAGGCATGAAAGTGCTCGCGCCGGGCCGGCGCGGGGATGCCCAGGCTTCGGGCCGCGGGCAACAGGGTTCCATCGACGAAGTGATCGAAGTCCTCCTGCGACCGCCAGGCGTCGACGATGCGCCAGCCATCCGGAACCGCGCCGCAGGAATGGAAGAGAATGCCTGCGGGCGCGCCTTGCGCCTGCAGGCTTGCGCCGAGTCTGTCGTAGGCCTGCTGATCCATGCCGGCGAATTCGAGCAGCGTCATGATGGTCATCGCGTCGGGTCCTGGAGGTGGGCGTCTGTGCCGTGGCATACAGGCTGGCGCCTGTCGTGGGAGGCCATGATACTGCCGATGCATGCGACGTTGCGGGCAGGGACAGCGCGAGCGGCGGCTCGGTTTGTGGAGGCGAGGCGCTCGGACGACTGCGACGGACAAAAGAAATCCCCGGCTGTACCGGCCGGGGATCAAGTCCACAGCATGCGCTCTTTTAGACTCGTCCGTCCATGTGATGTGGCGCTGTGCCAAGAAGTAGCATGGAATTTTTTGTGTAAAAGACAAATCTGCCGTCGTCGTTGTGGGCGAGCGGAATGGGCGAGTGATGAAAAAAAGCGCATGCCAGCTTGCGCGGGCATGCGCTGCGACGATTCCCGTCCCTTCGCGGAGGAGGGATGTCCGTCAAATGGGCCGATTGCCGTCGGCACGCCGCGGGTCTGTCTCGATCTGTCTTATTGCGGGCGGCGTGCGGTTGGAGGCCGGCTATCGGCAGGAGCGGCGCGTCACGCCTTCAGGCTCGCATCCTGGCGTGCGGCGCCGACGCTCGTCAGAACGCGTGCCGCAAGCCCACGCTGACGTCCGTGTATTTCGCGTCCTTCAGGAACGCATAGTTGTTGGTATAGGACGCCAGTCCGTAGATGGCGGTTCGCTTGGACAGGCTGTAGGTGTAGCCGAGCGAGAACGTGTTGGTGGTGGCGTCATCGGAGGTCAGGCGCGAATTGTTCGCGTCGGCCCGCTGCCAGGACGCGAACATGCTGCCGGCCGCGCCGACCGGCGCTGAAATGCCAGCCAGGTACGAGTTGGACTTGAAGCCGTCGACGAAGGCGTTGGTTGGTATGCCGCTGAATTTTCCGATCGCTGCGCCGGCGGGCAGGGAGCTGCCGCCAAACCAGCCATCCGTGGTGCGGCCATACGCGAGCAGAAGTTTCACGACTTCAAAGTCGTATGAGGCGCCGATCAGGTACGAGCGAGGGGTGGCGTTGCGCTCGCTCGGTTGTGACAGCTTGTTGGAGCCGTTCAGCTGTTCATAGGAAAGGAATGCAGCGAGCGGTCCATTCAGGTAGCGCAACCCTGCCATGACGGCGCGGGTATTATCCGCGGTCGCGAATCCCGTTTGACCATCCCGCTTGTCGTCGATGTTGCTCGAGTAGCTGATTGCCGCGGTCAGGCCGCCCATGGACGGCGTTTCATAGAGCACCATGTTGTCGTAGCGGCTGAAAGCCGCTCCGCTCAGACCCAGGCCCGCGCCAGTGTTCCACTGCGTGAAGCCGTTGCCGAAGTTCGCGCCGAATATGCTCAGCATGTACTGAGTGCCGATGTTGTATTGTCGGCCGAATTCGAGTTTTCCCAAGTCCACGCTGGTCAGGCCGACCACGGCGTCGCGGCCGAACAGCCGGTTGTTCTGTCCCGACGAGCCGTTGGCCGAACTGAAGCCCGATTCCAACTTGAACGTTGCATACAGTCCGCCTCCCAGGTCCTCCTTGCCGCGCAGGCCCCAGCGGGATCCTGCGGTGGTTCCGTTGGTCATGCCGATATGGCTGTTGTCCAGGCGATTGACCGCGCCTGTCTTGGGATCGCGGTAGTCGCCGCTTACCTTGGCATAGCCGATGCCCGTGTCGATGACGCCATACAGCGTCACGGATGATTCGGCGGCAACGCTTGTTGAGGTGATTGCAAGCGCAGTGGTCACGCTGGCCGCGAACAGGTGTTTCTTCATGGTGTGGCTCCCCTTGTTTGGTTTTGATCGCTATCGGGTAGATCGCCATTCGCGCACGGCAGGGGACGAAACCGCCGGCCGCATGACGCCGCCGGCAGCTGCCCAGTGCATGCCGTCCCCTTGCCGCGGCAGCTTGGTCAAGACACTCTAGTCCCGCGCTTCTGTCATTCGCCGGACAGGGGAATTACATGTTCATCCGCTTCTGTAACGAAGGCGCTGCGCCCTGCAGGAGGCGATTCATGGATGAGGGAAAACGATAGGCGCGCTCGCGTCTCGATTCGGCGTGGTGGACGCGTATTCACCGCGCTGCAGGCTTGTTTCTGGTGATGTGAGCGAGCGCGCTGGGGCAGGAATGACGATGGCGGCATCCATGCCGCGCGGGTCGACGCCGGCATGAGCCGCACGCAACTTTCAGACTGATCCTGGTGCCAGCGGAGGGTGCTGGCGATCCATCGATGGCACGAGCGGAGCCGTCAGTCGATGATGTCGGCACAGGCGTCCGTCGGCGTGGCGACGGTGTGGCCGACGACGGGAACGATCTTGATGGCGGCCGATGCAACGCGGCAGGGCGCGGCGGCCAGGCCGCAACCCGAGGCGAGCGCGCAGAGCGCCGCGACCAGTAGCCATTTCATTTGATCAGTGTGAATCGTGGTTGATCGAAACGAAATTGTGTGGCGGCGCGGCGCGGGAAATAGTGGAGATTTGCGGGCCGAATGTAAGGATTCTTGCTTGCCGTGGCACGGGATGTAACCAGTGCGGCGGCGGCTGCGCGCTACGCGCCTTTGCCGGCCTTGAGCAATGCCCGGCCCTTGCCCGTCAGCACGATGATCGATCCGGCACCGGCGGAACCGTGGGCAGTGTCGACCAGGCCGTTGGCCGTCGCGTCTTCCCAGGCGGACAGCCGGGGGCAGCTGGTTTTCCAGGCTTCCATGGTGTCGGCGTAGCTGCGGGGGCGTTCGGACAGCCAGGCCAGGAACTGCAGCAGATTGCCCGTCTGGGATGTGCCGGCTTCGATAAGGGGGCTGCGGGACATGATGGTCTCCGGCGTGTCGTGGATGCCACGCCAGATTACTCCCGAGGCTTGCCCGGCGCCAATGCCCGGCAATGGCCATCGTCGGCGCCCGGGCGCAGCCGTCGTCCCGTGCGGGATGATGGCGTTGCGCCGCTCGCGCCGGGCAGCCTGTTTGGCGAGGTCAGTCCGGCCGCTTGCAGGCCTGCAGCTGTTCGAGCGGCGTGGTCGTGTCCAGCAGCGCGGCTTCCGTGCTGGGGACCTTGTTCATGCGGGCGATGCCGGTTCGGTCCACGATGTACAGGCGCGTGCCGCCATCGTCCATGTCGCGGCACACCCAGCCCTTGACGGCGCTGGCGCCGGGCGCGGGGTTTTGCAGTTTCTTGAGTTGCTCGATCGTGTCCTGCATTTCCTTCTGGGACAAGGCCGGCGCGGATTGGGCAAGGGCGGCGCCGCTGGCGGCGGCGAGGGTCAGGCAAAGCAATAGCGCTTTCATCGGATGCAGGCTATCTGTACAGGTGTGTGGATGGAGGAGAGCCGCGTCGTGCATGGAAGGGCGCGACGCGACCGTGGCAGAGCGGCTCGATTGTATGGGATGAATCTTGCAGGCTGCGGACGCTGGCGCAAGGGCGCGCGCGGCTGGCATCCGTACGCAATGTTCACGCAATCGACCCCTTCGATACTGGCTGCCGTGGCGGGGATGCGCCCCGCGTTTCGGGAAAAGCCATGCTCCAGGAATTCGTCCATACCATTGCTTCCAGGCGGTCGCGCCTGGCCTTGTTGCTTGTCGCCTGCGCCTGCCTGGCGCCGGCCGCCGCGCCGGCCCAGGATTGGGTCTATGGCGGTCCGCCGGTGGTCGTGATGCCGCCGCCGGCCGTGGTGGTGCCCGCGCCGCACTACAACCCTTGCCGCGATGGCAGCATCAACTGGGGGCGTCCCGTGAACTGCGAGGAGCTGATGCGGCGCGGCCAGGGGCCGGTCATACTCTACGGCGCCGAGCCGGCATATGATCCGTGCCGGGACGGCCGCATCCATTGGGGACGGCCGGTGGATTGCGAGGCGCTGTTCCGCGGCCGCCGCGTGCTGCCGCCCGTGATCCGGTACTAGGGATAGGGAGACTGCACGTGCGGATTCTTCTGGTCGAGGACGAGGCCGGCATGGTCGACGCGCTGACGGTCGCGCTGCGCCGCCATGGCATCGCGCTGGATCACGCCGGCACGCTGGCCGCCGCGCGCAGCCTGGCCGACAGCGGCCAGCACGACGCGGTGTTGCTGGACCGGCGGCTGCCGGACGGCGACGGGCTGGAGCTGCTGGTTCGGCTGCGGGCCCGGCAAGAGGGCGTGCCGGTCATCGTCATGACGGCGGTGGGAGAGCTGGCCGACAAGGTCGGCGGCCTGAACGCGGGCGCGGACGATTATCTCGTCAAGCCCTTCGCGTTCGATGAATTGCTGGCGCGCTTGCGCGCCGTGCTGCGTCGTCCCGTGCTGATGCAGCCCGACGTGGTCCGGCTGGGCGGACTGGCTTTCGACCTGACGCACAGCGAGGCCAGCGTCGCGGGCCGGAGGCTGGAACTGCCGCGCCGCGAACTGCTGGTGCTGGAAACCCTGGTCCGGCGGGCCGGCCGCACGGTGGTGCGCGCCGCGCTGGAAAACGCGGTGTTCAGCCTGGATGACGACATCCAGTCCAACGCGCTAGACACGCATGTGTCGCGCCTGCGGCGCAAGCTGGAACAGGCGTCGGCGGGCGTGGAGATCTGCGGCATCCGCGGCGTGGGTTATTTGCTGCGGGCATTGCCGCCCCAGGCTGCCGCATCATGACGGCGGATGGCGTTTCCGATTCGCGGGCCGGACGCCGCGCCTCGCTGGGACGGCGGCTGGTCTGGCGATTGGTGCTGGCGCAGGTGGGCATACAGATCCTGGTCGTGGCGCTGTTGTTCGTCACCGGCAACCTGGTCGAATTCTCGACGCAGGAGAACACGGTGGAGATCCTGCAGGAGGCCGTGGCGCGCGACGCGTCCGGCGCGCTGGTGCTGCGCGACACGCCACGCCTGCGCAGCTTGCGCGCCGAGCTGCCCGATCTATGGGCCGTGTTGCGGGACGGCCAGGGCAGGGAGTTGCGCGATGGGCCCGTGCCGCCGGAGTTCGCCGCCCTTGGCGGCGCGCTGGACGGCGTGGGCCAGGCGCGGCTGGGCTGGAACCTGGGCGATCCGCCGCGCGGCACGGCGCGGATGCGCAAGGTCGAAACCGAGGCGGGCCGCGTGGCCGTGCTGACGGGGCCGGCCAGTTCGATCACGGCGCGCAATGCGCTGATCGGGGCGGGCCTGGTCCTGGGGAAGATGGTGCTGCCGATCGCGTTGATGACGCTCGCGGCGACGCTGCTGGCCACCCATCTGGTGGTGCGGCGCACGCTGGGCGGATTGCGCGCGGCGGCCGAGCAGGCTGGCCGCATCGACATCGATCGCCGCGAGACGAGGCTGCCCCTGGGCGACGTGCCGGAAGAAGCCGCCGCGCTGGTGCGGGCGGTCAACGGCGCGCTGGCCAGGCTGGACGAAGGCTATGCGCGCCACCAGCGTTTCCTGGCCGATGCCGCGCACGAGCTGCGCACGCCGATCGCCATCCTGAACATGCGCCTGGAGGCCTTGCCGGCCGGGCCGGAGCGCGCCCGCCTGCTGGAGGACGCGGCGCGCCTGTCGTTGCTGGCGGGGCAATTGCTCGACGCGCAGCGGCTGGAGCGCGACAGCGCGCCGCTATTGCCGCTGGACCTGGTCGAACTGGTGCGCGGCGTCACGGCGGAGCTGGCGCCGCTGGCGGTCGGCGCTGGCTACCAGATCGCATTCGAGTCGGGGGCGGAGCCGGTGATGGTGGCCGGGGACTGGCCCGCGCTGGAGCGGGCCGTGTCGAACCTGGTGCAGAACGCCATCCAGCACGGCGGCCGTCGCGGCGTCATCACCTTGCGCGTTCATGGCGTTCGCGCGGTCGAGGTCTGCGATCAGGGCGACGGCGTGCCGCCGGGCTGGCGCGAAGACATCTTCAAACCCTTCGTCAAGGAGTCGCCGCACAGCACGGGCGCCGGCCTGGGCCTGAACCTGGTGGCCCGCATCATCCGTCGCCACGGCGGCGAGGTTTCCGTGTCGTCCGGGCCGGATGGCGGCGCCTGCTTCCGCCTTGATTTTCCCGAGCCCGGCGACGCCGATGCTGCGGCCGAACTCTGCCGGAGTCCGATATGACGTTTCGCGCCATGGCCGCGCGCCTTGCTCGCTGCCGTTCACTCGCGCGCGAGGCGCTGCGGGTGCTCGCGTGGCCCGCCATCCTCTGCGCCGGACTGGCCGGCACCGACGCCGCGCTGGCGACGGCGTCGCCGATGTTCTGGTTCAATCTGGTCTATCTGGGCGTGGTCCTGCTGATCCTTGCCTGCGAGCGCGTCCTGCCCTATGAGCGGGCCTGGCAGGCCGACGACGGAGAGATGCGCGACGACCTGGCCCATACCCTGTTCACCAAGGGCGTGGCGCAACTGGGCGCCTATCTGGCCACGCTGGCCGGCGCCGCCTCCGCGATCGCATTGCAACCCGCCGCGTCGCAGGCCGGGCCGTGGCCCGTGCAATGGCCCATGGCCCTGCAGGTGGTCCTGGGGCTGGTGGTGGCGGAGCTGGGCCTGTATGTGGCGCATCGCGCCGCGCATGAATGGCGGCCGCTGTGGCGCTTCCATGCGCTGCATCACAGCGTGCGCCGTCTTTGGGTGGTCAACACCGGGCGCTTTCATATCGTTGATACGCTGATGAAGATCGCATGCAGCCAGACACCTTTGCTGCTGCTGGGCGCGCCCTTGCGCGTGTTTTTGTGGGTCAGCGCAACGACCGCCTTCATCGGCCTGCTCACCCATTGCAACGTCGACGTGCGCACGGGCTTCCTGGATCGGATTTTCAGCACGCCGCCGCTGCACCGCTGGCATCACTCGAAGCGACTGCCCGAGGGCAACCGCAACTATGGTGAAAACGTGGTGCTGTGGGATAGGCTGTTCGGCACCTACCATCATCCGCGCGACCGTCGTCCGCCGGTGGATATCGGCATCAGCGGGCGGATCCACGATGGATTCCTGCGCCAGTTGTGGCAGCCGTTCTCGGCGCGCGGCGCGCGCGACATCATGGAGCCCGCCGCCAACGCGGAGCGGCCGGCTGCGTGAGCGGGCCTGGATCCGTTGGCCGACGCAAGCGGCCTGGCCTGCGGATGGGGCTGCGGGTGTCAGGCAGCGCGCTGCGATTCGGCGCGCCGCGCCTCGGGCGCGGGCCAGCGCAGGATGAAGCGCGCGCCGCCCAGCGGGCTGCCATGCACGCTGATGTCGCCATGATGCGCGGCCGCCACGCGCTGGACGATGGCCAGCCCGAGGCCGGCGCCGCCGGTGCCGCGGTCGCGGCTCTCGTCCAGGCGGATGAAGGGTTCGAAGATCTTGTCGCGGTCCCTGGCCGGTATGCCCGGGCCGTCATCGTCGACGATCAGTTCGTAGGCGCCGTCCGCGCGAGCGGCCAGGGATACATGCACCAGGCGGCTGGCATAGCGCACCGCGTTCTGCACCAGGTTGAGCAGCGCCCGGCTCATGTAGCGGCGGTGCAGGCGGACCTGCGGCGGGCAATCGCCGTGCACCACGCAACGCACGGCGCGCGCCTGCGCCAGATGGTCGACCTGCGCCAGCGCGTCGCCGAGCCAGTCGCGCGCGTCGACGGTTTCCTGCGGCACCATGTCGTCCGTCGGCCGTTCCAGCCGCGCGTAGACCAGCAGTTCCGCCACCATGCTTTCCAGCTCGTCGATGTCCGCCTGCATGTCCTGCAGGATATGCTCGCGGCGCGCGCCGCTGCGGTCCTGCCGCAGCAGGTCGACTTCGAAAGCCAGTCGCGCCAGCGGCGTGCGCAGTTCGTGCGAGACGGCATTGGTCAGGCTGCGCTGGTTCTCGATCAGCGCGGCGATGCGCTCGGCCATCTGATTGAAGCTCTCGCCCACGTGCCGGATGCCGGCCACGCGGGACAGGCGCACGCGGGTGCCCAGGTCTCCCTGGCCCATCAGCTGCGTGGCGTTGCGCAGCACGTTCAGGTCGCGCCAGATCGGCAAGGCCCACAGCAGGAACAAGGCGGTGGCCACGATCAGGCTCAGGAGCAGCCATGCGCTCCACGCCAGCAGCCTGTCGGCAGGGCTGTCGCCGGGTTGGCGCACCTGCAGCCATTGCGCCGGCTCGCCGGGCAGGGGAAAGAGATAGACGCCGTTGTCTTCGCGAAAGACCACGCCCAGGCGGGCGAGCTGGTCTCGCTCCTTGTCGCCGAGCCGGACCTGTTCCTGGGGCAGCAAGTGGATGTCGGCGCCATACAGCGGCGCGATCTCCGCGTCGATGATGCGCGCCCGGTCCGCCGGCGCGATGGCGTCCAGTTCCTTGTGCAGGGCGTGCAGCTCGCCGCGCACCGCGCGCAGGGCGACGTTCTCGATCTGCAGCGTGAAGAAATAGTTCAGGCTCCGGTCCACCATGAAGTACGCCACGAAGAAGCTGACGATGGCGACGATGAGGATGCGGAGGATGAACTTGATCATGGACGAATGCGCGCGTGGCACTGGCGAAGTGGCGCGATCGTACTGCCATGCGCGCACAGGTTCCGGCTGACTCTGTGCTGAATTTGTGAATAAATTTGCAATCCGGACCCGCTACGCCCGTTGGCTGCGCAGGCTCTTGGGTAGCGGTACGCCGCTACACGAGCCGGGCTTGCGGCCAGGCGGAACCCTGGTTGTCGCGTTGACAAATCTCGCTCAAATCTTGACGGTCGGCTTGCATCTCGATGCGCGGTATCTGCCTATGATGACGATCCCATTTTTCGGGCAGGGGCCGTGCTTGTCATGACACTCCGTACGTGTCGCCGTTCCCGGCCGATCTGGCCGTGGCGGCGTGGCGCGGCCAGCGCCGCGCTGGCGTTGTTGGCGTCGCTCCTGCCACTGGCCGCCCCGGCGGCGCAGGCGCGGGGCTCCTGCCTGGAAATCGTCCTGCTGGAAAAAGGCGGACGCCTTACCTTGCGCGCCAGCGATGGCAAGGCCGACCTGACAGTGGCCAGCGAGCGTTCCGTCAATGCCATCGCCAAGGAGTTCCTGAAGGTCTATGAAGCGTTGGATGGCAACCAGGGGCTGGATGCCAGGTTCGATGCCAGGCTGGAGCTGCTGTCGGTGGAATTGCTGGGACCCTTGCGCCCGGCCTTGAGGGAGGCGGCTTGCGTGGTGTTCGAGATCAATCCCCGCTTCCTGCATTTCGCGCTGGATCTGCTGCCGGTGGACGGCGAACCCTTGTTCCTGGCCAAGCCTACCGCCTTCGCCCTGTCCCGGCCATCGTCCACGGCAATCGAAGACCCGGTCGTCGGTGGACCGCTGCGCGGACTGATCGTGCGCGATCCCGAAACGGATCCGGAAGATGGCGCGGGCGAAGCGCAGCGGCTGTTCCCGGCCTCCGACCTGTTGCACATCGAACAGGCCGATCCGCGCATGTTCGCGCACGCGGACTACGATTTCCTGCTGATCAGCGCATACGGATCGGTAACGCCCTCCTGGGGATCGGCGCCGGCTGACGAGGACGACGTCATCGAGCTGGGCGAGCGGGACATGGAGGCGGACGCGCTGGACGGGTCCCGGTTCAAGCTGGTCTATCTGGATTCGAGCCAGCTGGGCATCAGCGAATCATTCATCGCGTCGGCGCGCCGCAATGGCGTCCGTCATTTCCTGGCGCCTCTCATCAACAACGAGGCCGGCAATTCGTCCACGCTCATGATCCGCTATTTCTTTGGAGGCTTGAGCCAGGGCCGCTCGCCGATGGACGCGCTGTTCCAGGCGCGTCGCCGCATTCACCAGGAATTCCTGGGCAGGGCAGGCCGGGCCGAGCGACTGTATTACGCCTATCCGTTCCGGCTGTATCTGCTGTGACCGCCGCGCTAGAGCGCCGCGTCCCGCTCCAGCGGGAAGCCTTCGTCCAGCCAGCCGGTGATGCCGCCGGCCATGAGCTTTACCGGATAGCCCAGGCGCGCCAGCGCGGCCGCGGCGCGGGCCGCGCCGTTGCAGTGCGGCCCCGCGCAGTACGTCACGAACAGCGTGCCGGCTGGGTACTGCTGCCGCATGCGCGAGGCGATGATCTTGCGTCGCGGCAGGTTGAGCGCGCCGGGCACATGGCCTTGCGCATAGAGTTCCGCGCTGCGCACGTCCAGCAGCACGAAGCCGGGATCGGCTTGCTGGCTCAGCGCCTCGTGCGTGTCCCAGCAATCCGTCTCGAACCGGAGCTCGGCCTCGAAGTGCCGGACGGCCTCATCGGCAGGGGCGGCGGGGATCTGGGTCACGGCATTGGCTGGCATGTTGGGGCTCCTGGTTCGGGATGAACGCGCAAGGGCGCGCAGGCCCTATTGTTGTCGTCCGCGCATGAGCGGACAATTGGCGGATTCGCCATTTATCGATCAAATTATGCCAAAACCAAAAAAGCCTCGGCGGCCGCCCAATCCTCTGGTCGCGGCGTTGGTGTATGACGGCTTGTGCGTCTTCGAATTCTCCTGCGCGGCCGAGGTGTTCGGCCTGCCCCGGCCTGAGTTCGGCGCGGACTGGTACCGCTTCGAAACCTGCGCCGTGGGCAGGCGCAGGGTCAGGAGCCAGTACGGCCTGGTCATGGAAAGCGATGGCGGGGCGGACAGGCTGGCGCAGGCCGGCACCATCATCGTTCCTGGCTGGCGTGGCGCGGACGAGCCGGTGCCGGCCGCCGTGATCGACGCCTTGCGCCTGGCCCACGCGCGCGGCGCGCGCCTGCTGTCGATCTGTTCCGGGGCCTTCGTGCTGGCGGCGACCGGCCTGCTCGACGGCAGGCGCGCGACCACGCACTGGCGCTATGCCGATGCCCTGCGCGCCCGGTATCCGCGCATCCAGGTCGATGCGGACGTGCTGTACGTCGACGAGGGGCAGCTGCTGACTTCGGCGGGCAGCGCGGCGGGTCTGGATCTGTGCCTGCACCTGCTGCGTCGCGATTACGGGCCAGCCAGGGCCAACCAGGTGGCGCGCCGGCTGGTGATCCCTCCGCATCGCGAGGGCGGCCAGGCGCAGTTCGTGGAGTCGCCGGTCGACCAGGAGGAGGGCGGTTCGCTGGCGCCGGTGCTCGATGCGCTGCGCGCGCGGATTGACCAGCCCTTGCGGATCGCCGATCTGGCCGCGCGCGCCGCCATGAGCGAACGCACGTTCCTGCGTCGGTTCCAGGCGGCCACGGGCATGACGCCGGCCGACTGGATCGTGCGGGCCAGGCTGGATATCGCGCGCGAGCTGCTGGAACGTACCGGGCTGTCCATCGAGCAGATTGCCACGCGGACGGGGCTGGGCACTGCCATGACCATGCGGCATCATTTCCGCCGCAAGATGGGCGTGAGCCCCACCGAATACCGCCGCCAGTTCGGGCAGCGGGAGGTCGTGGCAAACGCTTAGCGCGGCGGCAAGGGTTCAGGCGCGCATCCGCGCCTGACGCCGTCGGGGCAGGCCACCGGCCAGCTGCGTGAGCCAGCGCCGCATGGGCGCGGAGTAGTAGCGCGCGACCAGGCTGCCCAGCAGTGCCGACAGCAGCACGGCCAGCGCCGCGCTGGCGCTGAGCGCGGCCGAACACCAGCCGTCGGCCGCGAGGGCGTTGCGGCACGACACCGAGGCCAGCAGCATCACCGGGAACATGTGCGTCAGATAGATCTCGTAGCTGTTCACGCCCATCCAGCGCAGGAACGCCAGGCACAGCCCGGGCGGCTCCAGGCTCGGCCTGCGGCGGCTCCAGGCGATCAGCAGCAAGGCCGAGCCGATTTCCAGCGCTGTCACGTTCAGGCCGGCGCCGGTCAGTCCCAGCCCGTAGGTCGCCTTGCGCAGGAAGAACACCAGCACGAACAGGACGCCGCCGCACAGCATGAACAGGCGGGTCGGCACATGGCGCGCGCGAGCGCTGTACAGCGCGGCCAGGCAGCCGATGGCGATGCCGTCCAGGCAGGAAAGATAGGAGTGGTCCGCCCAGATCTCGTTGTCGGTGAAGGCGACGCGGGCGAATGGCCCCAGCGCCACGAACAGCAGCAGCGTCAGCTTCAGCAGCCGTTCTCCCGTCGCCAGCGCCAGCATGCAAAGCAGCGGAAACGCCAGGTAGAAGGCTTCTTCCACCGACAGCGACCACAGCACGTTCCAGGCGGCGGGCAGATAGCCGGTGCGCGCTTCCAGCCAGTTCAGGTGCATGCCCAGTGCGGCCAGCGTCGCGCGCGCAAGGCTGGTGGTCTCGATGACGAATCCGGGCACGTCCAGCCCGTGCAGCGCCGCCAGCACGATCAGCAGGAGCAGCAGGCAGGGATGGATGCGCGCCGCGCGCCGCAGCAGAAAGGCGCGCCAGGGCACGGCATCCAGGGATCCCCAGCGTTCCAGCGCCGAGCGCGTGACGAGGAATCCGGAGATCACGAAAAAGATGATCACGCCGTAGTAGCCGCTGCGGAACACGATGTTGAACAGCGCCTGGGGCAATATCCTGCCAAGCAGGCTCTGCTCCTGCGGCATGTGGATCTGGATGTGCAGCAGCACGACGCACAGCACGGCGCAGCCCCGCAAGGCGTCGATCGCCGGCGTGCGCTGCGCGTCCATGCTGATGTGCGCCAAGGCGGCCGACGGTCGGTTTGCTGGCATGGGTAGTCGGGCGGGGGTGTGCAGCCGCCATGCTAGCCAGGCATTCGTGATGGGATTGGCGGACTCTGTATGGATTTTGTAATCGCGACGGCCTTGCGTCTTGAAATTAGGATTTTTCCAAATTAAGATTTTTCCGAAATGAACGACACTTTCAAGGCACTCTCCAGTCCCACCCGCCGGGAGATCATCGCCGCGTTGCGCGAGGGGCCGATGGCGTCCGGCGATATTGCCCGGCTGTTCGACATGAGCTGGCCCACCATCACCGGGCATCTGGCCATCTTGAAGGACGCGGGGCTGATCGAGGCCGAGCGCGCCGGCACCTCGGTCCGTTATCGGCTGGTCTCCGGCGCGTTCGAGGATGCGCTGGCGTTCCTGCTGGATCTGGCGGGAGCGGGGCGCCCGGGCGCGCGGGCGTCCAAGACCAGGAAACCGGGAACATCATGAAAAGCGTGGAATCATCGGACGGCCTGCTGGGCAAGGGCGTTTATGCGCTGGTCGCGGCGCAGGTCGGCCTGGCCGGGTACATCGCCCTGTTCGGGCCGCAGGGGCCGTTGCCCATGCACTTCGACATGCACGGCAATGTCGACCGTTGGGGCAGCAGGCTGGAGGCCGCGGGCGTCCTGCTGGGCTTCGCCGTCCTGACGCTGGGCCTGGAGCGCATGATGAAGCGCCTGCTGGGGCGCGCGGACGTGGCGGCCGGTACCCGCAAATCACTGGTTGCAGCCCGGGCTTGCACGGCGCTTGGCTTCGCGTTCGTGACTGCGCTGCTGGCGGCCCTGGGGCTGGGCCAGGTGAAGCCGGGCGCGGATCCGCTCTGGATCGCCCGCTGGGGGCTGGTGCTGGCGTGGGTGGGAGTCCTGGTCGTGGGCGCCTTGCTCGGCAAGGCCGGACCCAATCCTTGGGTGGGCCTGCGCGTCTACTGGACGCGGCGCAGCCGTCTGGCCTGGGAACGGGCCAATCGCATGCTCGGCCACATCTATTTCCTGGGCAGCCTGGCCGGACTGGCGCTCTTGCCCGTCGTGGATGAAGCGCACGGCTATGCGCTGTTGCTGGCCGTGGTCCTCGGCGGCGCGCTGGCGGCCACGATAGAAAGCTGGCGGGTCTGGCGCGCGGATCCCGAGCGACAGGCCTGAGGCCGGCTGGGGCAGAGGCGCCGGCATGCGGCGCAATGGTGTCCCTGAAATGGAAGAGCGCCCCAGCTCTTGATGAGTCTGAGGCGCTCCTGCCCGGCTTCGCACGCGATGGGTGTCAGACAGCCCGGCGAGTCCAATCTACTGCCGGGGGTAGTGGCGGGCAATAGGGAAAACCCCAGAAAATCAGGGTGTTACACGTCCCCATATGGCGGGGCGAGGGCCGTCGCCGGCTGGCGGCGGCAGCCCGGATCGCTGCTGTCAAGGCGAGCGGGCCGGTTTTGTCCGTCTCGGCATGCGCGAATGGTGGTGCATTCGCCTGCCGCCGACACTGTGGATCCCTACACAGTGTCGGGGAACGAAAATGCGGCGCGATTTGAAGCGGAAGCGGCAGGCGGGCCAGGGCATGACCGAGTACATCATCGTCGTGGCCCTGGTGGCGGTGGCGGCCATCGCGGTCTACCAGTACTTCGGCCAGGTGGTGCGCGCGCAGGTCGCGGCCATGGCCAATGAGCTGTCCGGCGAAGACGGCAGCGCGTCGCTGCGCGCGGGGCGGCAGGCCGCGCAGAAGGCAGCAGGCGAAACCCGGGCCGCGTCACTCAAGGCCTATGGCGGCAACGTGGCGGGCGGCAAGTGATGGCGCGCCACGGCCATGCCTCGGCGCAGCGCGGGCAGGCCTTGGTCGCGGGCCTTGTTCTGCTTGCCGGCGCCGTCGCGGCGCTGGTCGCCATGCATGGGCTGGGCCGGATCATCGAGCAGCGTGTCCGGCTGACCCACGCCGTGGACGCGGCCGCGTACAGCGGCGCGCTGCTGCAGGCGCGTCATCTCAATGCCATCGCCTACGCCAATCGCAGCCAGATCGCGCATCAGGTCGCGATGGCGCACCTGGTCACCTTGGCCGCGTCTGCGCGCTACCTCGATAGCGCGCAGGCGCAGGCCCGGCGCCGCAACCCGCCTCCCAATCTGCTGGGCAACCTGTTCGGCGCCAACGTGGGGAAGGCCTATCGCGACATGCAAGGCCTGCCCGGCGCCGAGGCCGGCCTGGCCGATGCGCTGGCGCGGCACGACGCCGTCGTGCACGGCGTGCTGGCGGATGTGGCGGCGGCCGAGGCCCGCGACCTGATCGCCGAGCGCGACCGCATCATGTCGCGGGTGTTGCATGCCAGTTTTTCTGGCGCGCAAGCGGATGGGACTTACACGGTCGCAGCCGTCGATACGCCGCTGGCCGGTCTGAGCCTGCGCGTGCTTGATGACGGCGCGGCGGGATTCATCGAACGCATCGCGCCCAGCTCCGGCTCCGGCCTGGCCGACGCCGCGCGGGCGGCGGCGCGGCGCTACGGTTTTCTTGCGTCACGCGATGCCACCCGCAGCGGCGCGACGGCGGTCTTGTCGTCATGCCCATCGCTGCGCAATGAGCTGCGGCGCGGCGGCGCGACGTGGCTGGGGCCGGATGGCCGTTGGGCGGCAGTCGACACGCAGTCTTTCCATGCCCTGCGCAGCAATCGATGGATCGGCTGCTATTTTCGCGAATATCCGCCGAAAACAGCAGAGCCGCGGTTGGGGCGGCTCTTGGGGCTGTTAGGTGGTTTGTTTGGACCCTTGGGGTACATCTGAGGGTACAAACTGTTTTTCGGCCCAACGGCGAACATCGTCGGGATTCCAGACGACGACCTGGGGGCTGATCGGCGTGCCCTTCGGAAAGGTTCCCGCCTTGATCCGCCGGTAAATCTCCGTCCTGGACAGGCCGACCGCGTGCGACACGTCGGCGATTCGATACAGCAACTTCGGCGCCGCGGCCGGTGCTTGGTGTTGGGCTGCGTGTGCCATCTACTTCTCCTTCTTGTCGGTGTCGTTCAGGTGCTTCAGAATTGCGTGACGAAGCACCGCCACCTTTCTTTTCTCGGCCTCAAGCTCGCGGAAGATGTGCGCCACGTTTTTCGGGCTCGCGGCTTCGATGAATTCACGCACGCCCGGAGCCATTTGCACGTCTGGATGGCCGTCGCTGGAGTGCACAGTCCCGTAGAGCGCGCTGCCGTCAGCGGTATCCGGGCCATCGTCGAACGTCAGCCGGCGGAACGAGCACGAGTCCCACCACGTCCAATCGCGCTCGCTCAAGTCGAAAGCGAGTTGCTGTAGGTCAGCCATGTCCCTGCTCCTTCTGCGCCTGGGGCTGCTTGAGGGCGCGCCAGCAGCATCACATAGCGCGGCATACAGAGCGTCTGGCGTCTCGTACACGTCACGCTCGTTGTTGATCACTGCGCGCATTGCGTCGTTGAGTGCGGGCATCGCGCTGGCCTGGGGCGCGGCATGACGGAATAGCTCATGGACGGTGAGCCCGAGGCGGCGCGCTTCGTCAGCGCGGGCTTTGTGGGACGTGAGTTCCGATCCCAGATGCGGATTCGGGATTTCCCACGCTACCGCCTCCCCGGCTACAGGGGCGCTTGCAAGCTCACGTTTCAGACGCCCGATCATGGCATCAAGTTGCTTGGTCTGGTCCCGGAGCAGGGTGTTTTCCGCCACCATCCCGGACGGGTCGGCGTTCGCCACCAGATCGTGAATGTAGGCACGCACCCGTTCAGGTAAAGCGTTGATGTTGGCAGGGGTGGGCGTCCAGTCATCAGCTACCGGGGCGCTTGCCAGGGGCATAGACCGCAGCATCGCGGCGCGGCACGCGTTCCAGCCTACCGCCTCGTGGTAGGTGGCCATCATCAGATCAGGCAGCGGCTTTTCGGGCGGGATGTTTGGGCGCACCGCCTCGCTGGCCTGGGGCGCGGCACCCGACATTGCGGCCCACAAATCCGCCCATCGAAATTGAGCGGGTAGCTTATGAGCATACGGGAATGAGTTCAGATAGGCTTCTGCCGCTTCGCCCATTGCCGATGTGTATTCTCCGGCTACAGGCGCACTTGATGTTGGGTTATCCGCCTCCGTTCCTTCAGGCATAGGCCCCCATTCTGTTGCCTGATTTCGACGATCTTGATAAGCCTGTTGCTCTTGTCTGGCTTTCTCCCGCAGAGCGTCAGCCATCTTCGCCATAGGTGACTCGTCGGCTACAGGGGCGCTTGCCAAGGCGTCCAGGACGCCTAGGATGCGTGCCGGGTATTCCTCCAGCGGCACATCCTGATTATCGGCAGCGGCCAAGTCCTCATATACGCGGCGGGAAAATTCATCTCGCCAATTTCCGCCCGCCAGGGAGCCAGGCAGAGCGGAGAACTGGGCGACGCAGAAATCAAGCGCACTGATAGCTTGCTGGTGGCCCTGCGCGTTAAGAAAGCGCCCGTGCCCGTCCGCTATATTCATCGCTGCAACCTCGGCTGCCCGGCGCTTGGCGATTGCAGCGAATGCCGCCCGCTCGTCGGCTACAGGGGCGCGCAGCTTGGACAGATGCTCTGCAAGGGCGCACGCGAAGTCAGCGGCGAGCGTGGATTCGAT